>NZER01000347.1 GCA_002690445.1 Candidatus Pacearchaeota archaeon | reverse complement strand
TCCAAATGTATCCCCCTTCTCTTACTAGAACTATCTATCTGCTCAACCAATCCTGTCCAAGATGCAACAGCACCAATAGTTTTAACCCACGCACTTACTGTCCACGAATTCGAATCACTCACATTCTGCACATTAACATAATCTCCCGCACTAAGATTAATTGCTTTTCCAAATCCTGGCTTTCCAGAATTAACAAAATTTCCACCATAATTCACTCCATGATTATCCCCCACAGAATCATTTACATTACCTTCAAATTCATACCCCATCAACAACCCCCCAATTCCTGGTTTAGGCGCTGGCTCAGGTTCAGGAAGCCCAGTACAATTCTCATCAACCCAACCATTACAATTATTATCAACACTATCATTGCAAGTCTCTGACACTCCAGGATTAATTAAAAAAATTGCATCATTACAATCAACCAAACCACAACCACTAGTCACATTAAAACCATCTCCATCAATATCAACACATCCTGTTTCATTATCAACTGGCTCCTCTTCCACAGGTTCTTCAACCGGAGGCACATCCCCCCCATATTCCCCCCTAATTTCCCCAGCATCCAAAACATAATTCCAAACCTTCACCTCATCAATCACACCTTTAAAACAATTACCCAGCTTTTTCGAACCTAAACAACCAATAACTAATTCCGATGTAGAAGTATAATGCGACGCTGCCTTCTCACTCCCAAGTGCAACCTCCTCACCATCAACATATAACTTAGAAGTCCCGCTTGCAAAATTATAAGTCCCAACAATATAATGCCACTCAGAATCATCAACTTCTCCAATAGCATACTTGTACCTATCATTCCCATAAACAATATACGGCTTCCCAACAATATCTAAATCAATCCCCCCTCGATAATCAGAACTATCTATATGCTCCACAATCCCAGACCATCTTGAAATCGACCCATTAGTCCTAATCCACGCACCTATTGTCCACGAATCTAAATTCGGAAAATCCCAAACATTAACATGATCTCCATCACCCCCCAAAATCACCCCTAATCCAGATTTTCCAGCAGCAAAATTCCCCCCATTATTTTTCCCGTGGTGCCCATTTCCACTAGAATCATTAAAATTACTTTCAAACCCATAATACGCAACCAAACTATCTCTTGCAACAACATCTCCTGTAATATCCCCCCCAAAAATCCTGCCCCAAAAATCCCCCCACCACCCAGCAGAAATAAAACTCATTGAAAAAACCAACATCACAACCAAGACCAAGACAAAAGTCACCTTTTTTTTCATAAATAATCTAAAATACCCGCCTTTAAATAATTACCCCACCATCAGAACCACCCCTTCAAATCAACCTGTCGATCCAAGTCCTTCCCAAAAATACTCTCAATATACAGCTTAGCCAAATTCAAGCACTGCCTTGTATATTCAGAAACTGCAAAAGTCTCAGCAAGATTAATCGCCGGCTCAAGATACTTTTTTATCGAACCTTCAGAAATTGTAAAAATAATCTTCCCATTGCACTTAGTGCAAATCCCAGACAACGGCGGCCTCCTAAATTTCTCATTGCACGCAACACACCGAAACTGCTGATGCGAAAACTTCCTCAAATTCCCCCGAATATCCCTGATAAAATGCCTCTCAATAATCAACCGCGCAACATCATCAGTATCAACAGCCCGAATCTTCTGAACCAACTCCATCTGATTCTCAACCTTGTCCTTCATCGTCGGCAGAGTCTTATAAGAAGAATTAACAACACTCTCATTAAAATCAGAAGAATCATGAGTAAACCCAACACTAGTAAAAGGACACTTCCCGCTCTTCAACCGCGACTTCACAGTCTCAATCTCAACCTCAGAAGAATGCTTCCCCTCCTCAGCCGATTCATACATCTCAAGCGGATAATTAAAACAAACTTCAAAATCCAAAATCTGATCATCCACCTCCCCCGCCCGAATATGCGCATTTAAAACCAGCGGAGCATCCTGCGTCCCCCCCCGATGCGCTGGCAAAAACTTCCGAGAAAAATTAAGCAAAACATCCAGCAGCAGCATCACAGCTGCCTCATCGCCGTCACATTGCTCACTAACAATCCCATTAGCCACCACCAAATGATTTTCACTATCCACATTCAAACAATAACTTTCTCTTTCCTCCAATAAATCAATAGAAACAATAGGATCATAAACAAAATTATCATCATAATCAATCCTCATTCCATAATGCCCCTTTTTATCATAACTCTTTAAAACTTTCTTTTTTCTATTCGACAAAAAACCAATATCAATAAATTTTTCAACAAAATCAGAGCCAATCACCAACTTAGTAATCTTAAACTTAGGAACTACCCTCTGCTTCTTAATATAAAATTCCCTCACCCGGGGTCCTGGTTCTTTTTCATATTCATATCTCTTTACAAAAATCCCAAATCTCGCCAAACAAAACTCCAAATCACTCAACAAACCCTCACTAATACTATCACAGCAAATTTTCTTCCTCTTCTTTTCAAGTGAACCATCCCCTTCAAAATAACCTCTTAAAAAACAACTCAACTTAATTAAAGGTAAATTCAAAAACAAATAAGGCACCCTTTTATCCTTTGCAGCAGAACCTGCTTCCAAAATCTTAGTAAAAAATAAATATAAAATCTTAGAAGAAAAAGTCACCCTATCCTTTTTATTTTCAGAAGGCTTTAATCCAAAATGCTCCCAAATTACTTTTCTTACAAAATCTCTAATCTCAGAATCATCAGAAGCAACATAAACTTGATTCAATCCTTTTTTCCCTCCAACACTCCTAGAATAACCTTCAGCAACATACAAACCCCCAACTTCCAAAAGCTCTCTGCTCAATTTCACGACAATCGGAACCTCCACATTATCTCTCTTAACAGCCAACCTCCCTCTCCTAAAAATTTCCTCTTTCAACCCCTTTTTCAAACTCAATACAAATTCCACAGGATAACTATCCCTAATCTTAAAATTCTGAAATTGCCTCTTACTAATTCCCAACTTACCCAAAATTTTATTCATCTTCCCATCCTTCATCTTGCTAATAATATTCCTAATCCCTCTTACCATCAGATTCTCCTCTCCTAAAAATTCCAAAAGATTAACTTCAGTCAAATCCTTTTCCTCAACATGGATCTTCCTCATCAAGGGCAGCTTATCCCCAATCTTCAACCCAGAAGCCTTCTTCACCTCTCCACCAACTAAAAATTTATGATTTTCACTAACAACAATTTTCTTTCCAAGCGAGGTTTTAATTTCAAACATCGGTCTTTTTGCATGTTTTGTAAAATTATTAATCCCAACTTTTTTTAACTTCTTATCAAAACCAATTGTATCAAAACCTTTAATTTTTATTTCCTTTGTTCCATAATCATCTACAATCTTCTTAGGCCCTAATTTCTCCACCAACTCCCCAATTTTCACCATCCTCCAAGAACCTTTTTGTTTTATTGGAATATAGGTACCATAATCAAAGCAGTCCCGCCTCATAGCAGCATGCATATACGGACTAGCAACAAGCCCCTGCAACTTGCAAAATCCAATTATTCTCCCAATCACACCAGCACAATTATGCGGCGCCATGCACGCAACCAAATGCCCCACCAAATCCTCTTTCTTTTCCAAATCATAAAACCTCGGCAGTCCATAAAACTTTTCCAGCTCCTCATCAACAAATTTAGTAATATTAAAAAAAACATCATCAGCCTTCTCATCCTGAGTAACAGGACACGCCGGCAGCAAAATATCATGGGGCATCAACTCCAAAATCTGATCATCCCTTTTCAACTCAGCCCCGTAAACATCCTTCACATAACCAAACTCCCTCAACCTCTTCACACTCGTCCCAATCTCCTTCGGCTTAAAATGACTAATCATAATCTCAGTCCCATCATACCTCACTGTCCCATCCTTATTCACACAAAGATGATATTTAGACCGCAAAATCCCCTTAGCCAAATTCTCAAAATCATGCTCCTCCGAACTAGTCCCCCTAATCCCCTTAATCAATTCCGGAACTGCAAACTTTTCAATCCCAATCTGCTTAATTGCATTCTCAAAAAAATACTTGCTGTCAATCTTCCGCCGATAATAAGTCCTCGCCCTCTCATGCTCCTTGCATTTCGCTTCTGTAATTTCCCTGCACTCTGCACACCAATACATTCTTTTTGCATCCTTCCCGCACTTTTCACAAATCTTATAAATTGTCTCATTCCCGCACTCGCATTTGTAAATCGGAAAATCAGATTTAATACTTCCCACCTTAACTGCTTCCTGCACACTCCGAAACCGCCCCCCCTCATCCCCAATAGGAAACAAAACACTCGGACTTCCTGTCAGCTTCCGCAGCTTCGCCTTCTCCGGCCGCCCCATCCTCGCCCCAATCCACGTCCCTGCCTTATCCTTAATCTTAAATCTTGCACACTCATTCACAATTTCCAAAACATTCTTCTTTCCCTTATGGTTCAAAATAATCTTCTCAGTTTCTTTTTTCAAACTAACCCCGCTCTCCAAATTCTCAATTCCTAAATTAACCAGCAATGCCTTAGCATCACTAAAAATCACAACATTATCCAAAACAACCTCGTGCTCCACCCCCAATAGCTCCAGCGATCTCTTTGCCTCTTTAAATTTTTCCTGCACAGACTTACTATAAGGCAAAACCAATTCCCCATCCCCCGCCCCCCCCCGCCACACCCCATTCTGCATCCAATCCATCAGCCAAAAAAAATCCTCAACAGAAATCTGAGTCCAGTAAAAAATAAACTTCGGATGCAGCGGAATAGAATATTTCTCAGAAATTCCCACTGCCTCAACCACAGACACATCAAACTTGCCCTTGCAAATATCCTCAAACTTCTCTCCAGTCACTTCCAACTTCTTCCGCAGCTCCAACTCCCACCACTCCTCAACATAACCTGGCTTAAGCAATTCAGAATTCCTATTAATAACATCCCCAAGCGGAAACAAAATATCTCCCAAATAAATTATCTCCTCAACTTCATTATACAATTTCCTTGCATCTTCCAGCTTCTCCACCCTTTTAACAGAACCATTTTTTAATTTAACAATCGGCCCGTCAATATCATCACAAGAAGTAATAATACACCCTTTTGTCGGCTTCTCAATTTTTAACTGAGTTCCAGAAGATAAAAAATCATTTGATATCCCCATTGTTGCCGGATGAATTGACACCGAAGAAAAACCAGCCACCCGGCTCCGCCCGTACCTAAACCTAAACCCCCCTGACTTAGACGGATGCCCGTAAACCGGCCGCCCCGCCACCAAATCCTTAATATAAGTCGCCTCTGTTCCGCTCTCCTTAGACCCGCTCTCCCTTTTTTTATGAACTTCTAAATAATCCGGAATCCAATCAAAACCACTCATCTTAAATCCCCTCTCCTTACAACTGTTATACAATCTATACCCCTTCTGCGCCTTCTGCGCCAGCCCCTCTGAAAAAATCAAACACATCCCACCCCGAATAAAATTCGTCTCCACCCTCGGCAAATCCTTATAATTCGAAACCTCCCTCTTCTCTGTCGGATCACCTGCAATCTGAATCGGCAAATTCCGCGCCAGAAACTCCATCTCCTCCTCGGTCGGAAAATACTGCAAATTCGTAACCCTCTCATGATAATCCACATTCTCAGTCACATACCTCTTAATCTCGCTCTCATCCGGATCATACTTAGCAAAACCAAAAATCTCCCGCAAATAATCAATAATCATCAAAACAAGACAGCTCGCAGTTGTCCCAGCAGAACGAATCGGCCCAGAAAAATAAGCAATAAAATATTCCTTCCCCTCTTTTGTTTTTCCTAATTTCAATTCTGTATAACCTTCAATAGGTGAAGCAACAACTCCCAGAGTAGCATAAGCAAACCCAACCCGAATCCCTGCATCAATTGCCTGCAGCAAATTCTCAAACTTGCAAAACCTCTCCTTCGCAACTTCCTCTGCAATCTTAAAACTCACAGCCGGATCCAACTGCCCATACTCATCTTCCAATTCCAAAAGTCGTTTTGTCACCTTCTCCCCAAGCTGCGGATAAATCGTCGAAATCAGCCCCACACTTTTTTCAGCCAAAGACATAGCCAGCGGAATCTCCACCTTATCAACCGGATCCAACTTTTTCGCCCGCGCCGCCTCTGCAACTACATACTCCTTTTTCACATCCCTAACTAACCTCTTAAAATAATCTTCTACCTCCACCCCGCACGCAGCTGCCTCTTCATCCATCTTCTATCACATCTCCAACTTTACTTAAAATCTCATCCCAATTTTTAACCCTAACAATATTTTCATGCTCACAATCCTGATTCCAAGGTTTATCCAATAAAATAACCTTAATCCCGTTTTCTGCATAATTTTGAGAATGCTCACCATCCTCAATCAAAACCTTTATCCCTAATTCCTCACAAATCTGATGTTTTGCTTTCCCACCACTATAATCTCCAGAAAACAAAATCCTAAAATTCCCATCAGGAAAATGCTTTTCAAAAAACTTCATAGTCTTTTCCTCATGATAAGGATGCCTCGCAGTAATAAAAACCAGCTCATGATTTTGAGACAATCCATTAATAGATTCCTCTGCACCACCTACCAAATTTATGCTGTCAAAAAAATCAGAATCATAAAATTCTTTCCTTAACCTCTCACTCTCCTCAGAACTAACATTCAATGTATGGGCAACAGAAAATTTTTCAAAATCCTCCTCAGAAAGATCCCCTCCATAAACATCATTATAAAAATTTACAAAACCTTCTAAAAACCTCGCAACCACACCATCAATATCAACTCCAATCTTCATTTTTCAGTTCCCCCATGTTCATTTTTCACCTCACAAACAATATCCCCTTCCTCATTTTCCTCGCAAACCTGCTCTTCAAACTCATCTTCTTTATCAGAAAAATCCAAAATTTTAATTTCCCGCGTCTTCAAATTAAACAGCACAACCTTGCAAAAATCAGGATTATTCCCAACCTTTTCCTGAAAAGGCGTCAATGACTGCCAGCACGAAGTCGCAATAATCAAAATATTATTATAAGTAGAAACCTCACTTCGATGCAAATCTGCTGTAGTCAAAATATCCGGAACATTTTTTATCACCAGCGCATCCTCCTCGCAAGGAATATAATCAACACTGCCATGCGACGGAGCAAGATGCCGCCGTTTCAAAATCTCTTTCCCCACAATCGTCGGCGAATCAGTCCCATGATTAACCCTGATATATTCTATCTCATTAATCATTCCATGCATACTCGCTCCGTGGTACATCAAAATCCTAAACCCCGAATCAATCTCAACCAAAGAAGGATTAGTAACCAATGTCACATTATCCATCTTATACAACCCCGGCGCCCACTGCTCTCCAATCGTCGGCTGCGGCTCCCCCACCCAAACAGCATCGTGATTCCCAGGCGCAAAAACAATCTTGATATCACTCCTAATCAGCTTAAACAACTCAACCATCTTATCATACTGCCCTTTCATATCCAAAATATTCAACCACTTATCCTGCCCAGGAAAATGCCCCACTCCATCCACTCCATCCCCATTAAAAATAAGATACCTCACCTTCCCTGCAATCTCCTTCTGCTTCTCATCACCCTCCTCCCCATTTAACCACTTAATAAACCTCAGAAAATTATCTTCCAAAAACATCGTACTCCCCACATGCAAATCAGAAATAAAAGCAACCCACTCATCATCCTTCCCATACTTCTTCTCAGCCAAACCTGCTTCAGGAAAAATCACATCATTAGCAAACAACATATCACTGCTCCCCGAAACACTAAAAGCCACAATATCATCAACAAGCAAATCTCTCGCTTTTTCAAAAATCTCTTTTTTATTCTGATTAACTAAAACATTCGCCTTCCCAGTCATATCCTCAACTTCCAAAAACAAATTCTTATTTTTCGTAATTCTCTTATTCAAAATAGCAGCGATAATAGTATAATTCCCTCTCTCTCCCCCAATTTTCCTAATAGAACTCAAATCTTCTAAATCCCGCCCCGCCAACACTCCCTTAACCAAATCATACCGCGATCTAAAATGAGCAACAAAATCTTTCACCCCAATTTTTTTCGGCGGAAAAATTCCCGCCGACAAAACCTTCACCACCCCGTTTCCAGTCTTCTCAACATCCACCACATCCACAACATCCCCCGAACTTTTCCCTGCCGAAGAAATCTCAGTCTTTTCATAACCCAGATTAATAAAAAATTTCTCAATTACTATCTTATTTTTTCCATCAACCAAAAAATTCTTTATCTTTTCAAAATTCTTAGAAAACAAATTCTTAGTAATCACCCTCTCTCCAATCTTCAAATTACTCAGCGTCTCTATAATTTCATTAGCACTCCCTTTATCAAGCTCAGAAAAAATCTCAAGCATCTCCTTATCTAAAAGAAACCCCTTACTCATACAAACCTTCAAAATCTCTTTTTGCAGCTCTTTTTCCATTTTCTGATTCAACTTGCTAGACAGCAATTTAATTGTTGTTCAGTGATTATAAACCCAGCCCCTCGACCAATATAGCTTCAACTTTATCTAACAAATTACTAGGAATGCTCCAATTAATTTCCTTAGTCCTCCCATGCCTCCCCTTCGAAATCACCTTAGCATTAATCAACCCCAGCATATCAATCTCAGCAATAATATCACTAACCCTCCTCTGAGTCAAAACCTCAGTCCTTGTCTTCGCGCAAATCTCCTGATAATGATTATAAACATCACCAGTAAAAATCTTATCAGAATTACCCTTCTTCTTATTTATCTCAGTCAATTTCAAAATAGAATAAAGAACCAAATGAAACTGCTTAGGCTCAGACTCTACAATATCTAAAATCTTATCCCTCTCCATTTTCCTATTAGCCAAATCAATATAACGCTCACTCACTTTCTCCTCCCTATCACGCTCTGACAACTCTCCTGCAATCCTCAACAAATCCAAGGCCCTCCTCGCATCCCCATGCTCCCGAGCAGCATACGCAGCACACTTAGCAACAACCCCATCATCAACACACCCCTCTTTAAATGCAAGCTTACACCTCTCATTTAAAATATCCTGCAGCTGAACAGCATTATAAGGTGGAAAAACAAATTCCTCTTCACCCAAACTCGAACGAACACGCGGATCAATATTTTCCAAAAAAGTCACATCATTTGAAATCCCAATCAAAGAAATCTGCGCCTGACTCAACTCAGAATTCAACCTTGTCAACGAATACAAAAAAGAATCAGACATCTTCTTAATTGCCTGGTCAATCTCATCAAAAATCAAAATAACCAATTGCTTCTTAGAATCAATCAACTCAACAAATCTCGAATAAACCTGATCTGTCGGCAGCCCTGTCGCAGGCACGCTCCCCCCCAACTGATGAATCAGCGCCGCCAAAATCCTATATTCTGTATCAGCAACTTTCTTCAACTTACAATTCAAATATTCAATCCTAACATCAACACCCAACTTATCTGCCTTTTTCATTAACTCATCTTTAATATAATGAACTGACAAAGTCTTCCCAGTTCCAGTCTTCCCATAAACAAATAAATTACTGCTTCTCTCACCCCTCAAAATCGGCGCAAGTATCAAAGCTATCTGCTTGATTTGCTCATCTCGATGAGGAATATTCTCTGGAGTATACCGAACCTGCAAAACACTTTTATCATTAAACAAACTACCATTTACAGCAGAATCAAAAATATTCCCAAGCTCAACACCCATCTCCCCACCCCCTAATTTCCACTTCACTAGTTTTTAATTTTATATTACCCTTTTTCAATTTCTGATTTTCACCCCTACCTCTTTTCATGCCAAAACCAAAACATATCCCTATTTAAATTTTCATATACCCGAAAATATATTTCAAAACCCTTATTTCATTTGGAAGTAATAAATTCCCATCTCAAAACCAGCAAAAAATAATTACAAAATAAAAAATCCCCTAAAACACCTTCTTTCGTCGATAAATACCCTATTTCAGCAAAAAACTAAAAAACATCTCCAAAATACTCTGACCCCTTGATTTCGTCTCCACACGAAATTAAAAACCCTGCATCATATTAACCAAAATCCTAATTAAAATTCAAAACAATACACATTCAAAATCAAAATAATGATCTCTAAAAAATAAAATCAACTATTAAAACAAAAATCAACTACAAAAAATAAAAATCAGCCATTAAAATCAAAATTAATTATCAAAAATCAAAATCAACTATTAAAACAAAAGCATATACTCCAATACCCTATATTCTAACATATATATTAAATTAACTATTATTCTATTATATATTATATATTATTTATATTATAATATATATATTAATATATATAAATATTTATAAATGAAAATCGAAAAAATCAGCATTTACACATAAACCCTTTATAAACCATCCCCCAAATTTAAAAACTTCCAAGCGAAACCATAGGGTCACACCCCATTTTCCTTAGTTTAATAAAATTCCCTTAAAATCCTGTTTACTCACTACATGATTAGAATTACACACTACATCCATAATTCCTTTAATCCATTAACAAATTTTCCAATTAAATTCACTTCTTTTTATTTCAAAATATAAACAAAAATCAAAATCAAAAACTCAAACAAAACAACAAAAAAATAAAATATATACAAAATCACACAAACATTTATAAATAAAATCCCTCTCAATAAAACATGGATAAAAAACCATTTAAAGCACTTCTCAGCAAACAAGTTGTGACAAAAGAAGGTAAAAAATTAGGCATTGTCAAAGACATAACATTTGAAGCACGAACAGGCGAGCTAATCCACATTGTTTTAAAAGATTTAACAACTTACACCTCCAATCTTTCCCTCGAAAGAACCCCAGAAAAAGAAGCACTCATACCATACAACGCAGTAATTGCAGTCGGCGACTTCATAGTAGTCAGCGAAGAAGATCTTATGTAACACAACACTCTAATCCCATCACAATAAACTTTAAAAACTAAACTTCTAATAAAATACATGGCAAAAGACATAAGACTAATTGGTTTTAATTTCACAAAGATAAGTGCACAAAGAAATCCAGATTACAACGGCAAGGTCGAAGCAAAATCTAATGTTGATATTACAAACATGGAAAAAGTCAAAACACCTGCAACAAAAAACGAATCTCTCAAAGTTGACTTTTCAGTAGATATAGATTATGGCGAACTTGGCAAGGTCGAACTTACAGGAAATCTCTTCCTCATGGCAGATCAAAAATTAATCAAAGAAACTGTAACAGGATGGGAAGAAAAAAAACAACCCAATAATATACAGCTCGGCGTTGTCAACATAATTTTGCAAAAAACAACAATCAAAGCAATTCAAATCGAAGAAGAAATCGGCCTCCCAATCCACCTTCAAAATCTCTTTCCCCAAGTCAAACCCTCGAACCCTGAACAAAAAACAGAAGACAAATAATCTTATATACTTCTCTACCCAAATAAACTCAGCCCCCATGGCACAATGGTACTGCAGCAGGCTCGAAAATTCAATTTTCATCAAGAACCCTGCGTCCTCACGGACATCCCCGTTCGATTCGGGGTGGGGGCGTATAGGGCATCTTCGATGCCCTCTCTATATCGTATCGGAGTTTTTCTAACAACTAAAATTCGATTCCGAGCAATTCGCTTTGAGCAAAACCAATCTCAAAATATTTTTGCGAAATGCAAATTGTGAGCAGGGGCGGGGCCACACAACCATAACAATTCTTATAAACCCCCAACTAATTATCAAATCATGGCATACATGTGGCTTTCAACTTTTGACCAGTATCATCAATTAATCAAAAAAGCACAAAAATGCAAGTTAAGAGAAGGACAAGCCATGGCGCAAGACCTAAGATATAATCTTAGTCAAAACCCACCCCAATACCAAAAATGGGGAATTATCACTATTGACCCTGCAATAAAAGCAGAAATGCGCGAACTTGATGATTTATTGTCCCAACTTAAACCTGAGGATTTTGATTCAAACCAACCCCCCAACCCGCCCAAACCCCAACACCCCCCCAAACCCCCCAGTTAAAACATAAACTTCAAAATTCTTCACATCAATCCTCCCTTCCAAATTCAAGTCCCGCGCTCCCAAATCAGTCCCATCCACAAGCGGAAAAAAACTCGGCATGAGAATCATTTCCTTTTTCAATTCCTTAGCCCTCCCCACTAAAAAACATTTATACAACTCCCTCTTTACCCCTTTCTTTTCAGAAATAAAAACAGCAGGATGAAAATGCCCATTAACAATCACCTTAATTTTCTTATTATAAAATTTCAATCCAACTTTTTTAAAACTAAACCTGTCCCCGTGAAAAAAAATCACACCATCTTCAACATAAAAATCAACCAACTTCACAAAATCATAATTCCTAACAACTGGCTCAAGAATGTTATCATGATTTCCTTTAGTAACAATCACCTTCCCATTTTTCAACAAACTCTTTTTCAAAACCTCAACAACATTAAAAAAATCCTCAAACTCACTTTTCAAAACCCCAGCAAAATAATGCTTCACATCGCCCAACAAAATAATCTTCTTCAACTTCCCAGTTTTCTGCAAAACCTTCCTCAACAAACCAAGAGTTTCCTCTATCTGCGTCCGCGGAAAACTCCAACCCTGCTCCATAAAATGCTCCTCCCACCCCAAATGCAAATCCCCAACTACCAAAATCTTTTTCTCCTTCCAAAACAAACATCTATCAACTACTTCAAACTGCCCAATTTTCATAATATATACCCCATCACAATTATCTTTTTAAATGTCTTTGCATCTTATTTTTTATGGCATCACCCCCCACAACAACACTTTTTTAAACTCAAAAACCCTAACTAAAACATGGCACAACCAAGCACATGGGAAAACCCCCCAGTAAGGGGAATAGGGATCTTCTTAATAATCTTCGGAATCACATTAATTCTTCTTAGAAACCCTATTGGAAAACTTTACTACCGCTGGTCAAAACACGCAACAACGAAACCACTTCTTCAAAAAGTAGAAGAACAAAAATTCACCACAATAGGAAAAACAATAGCAGTTTTCTCCGGGATTGCCTGCGCCGTTATTGGAGCAGCCCTGCTTATTTTTGGTATCTGAACTTCCACCTAAGCTAACCCCGCCCCAACTCAGCATACACGCGCTTTATAAACTCAATCTTATCCTCCATCCGAATAACATCAGAATGACTTGCAAGAATAAGATTAATAGCAAAAGGCGACATCACATTCTTATTTGTATTCTTCTTAACAACCTTAATTCGATTTTTCACAATCCAATCCAAAACCAAACCTGTCTTCTCAATATCCATAAGATCTTCTAAAACCTCCCTCCTCGCCTCTTTCAAAATCGGAAAATCCCGCGTCTTCTTCCTAATAGCAGCAAGCAAAAAATGACTTGACATCTGCTGCCTCCCAACACTCTTCACCCTCCCCTTATAATTCCGCAAAATCATCAGCCCCCTCCCTGCACAATGCCTAAACCTTCTCTTCAAAACCTCAGTTGTCTCAATTGCTTCCCCCAGCACCTCCCCAAGATTTTTCTTGTCTTTTTTAAATTCACTAATTAAAAAATAAAATCCCTTTTCCACCTTTTCCAAATCCAGCTCTGCCCCTGCCACAAAAAACCCATTGTCATTAATCCCAACCTCAACATCCCTCTTCCTCGCACTTGCAACAGTATAAGCAACAGCCCGGCTCAACGCATCATTAACCCTCCTCCCAAAAAGCGTATGAAAAATAATATAATTCCTCTGCCCATCCCGATACTCCTCAATCAAAATCCGATTCTTATGCGGAATCACAGAATACTTAAACTGCTTTTCAAAATAATTATAAATATTATCAACAGTCTTTTCATCCCCCGAAATATAATTTCCAATAAACCCTTTAATTTCCTCTGGAGAATACCCTTCCTCAAACATCTCACTAACCAGCCTCCTAAACTCACCAATCGACATGGCCACATCAAAACTCAACGGCAGCATCTCAGAAAACCAAGAAGGAATCGTCGGCCTTTTTTCATTCGCCGCCTTAACATAAACCTTCATCCCCTTAGCATACATAAACTGATACCTATTCCCGCCTAAAACAAAAACATCCCCCTTTTTCATCCTCTCTAAAAAACCCTCATCAAGCTTCCCAACACCTGTCCCATCCTTCAAAACAACAGTCAAAAAACTCTCATCCGGAATAGTCCCAATATTTGTCATATAAATCACCCTCGCCAGCTTCCCCCGCTTCCCAATCTGCCTTGTATCTGGATCATACCAAATCTTAGAATAAACATTCCGCACCTTTAATTCATACTCTCCAGCAAGATAAGAAACAACATTCAAAAAACCCTCCCGCGTCAGATTCCGGTAGCAATAACTCTTCTTAATTAACTTAAACATCTCATCAACATCCCAAACCCGCGAAATTGCCATCCCGTAAATATACTGAGCCAGAACATCAAGAGCATTTTCCGGAATATGAACTTTATCAATTTTCCCACCCCGTGCACTTCTCGCAATAATCGCACTCTCAACCATATCATCAACATCAGTCACAATAAACTTTCCCCTCGGCCTAGAATGAAGCTGATGACCCGCCCGCCCAATCCTCTGCATCGCCCGACTCACACTCTTAGGCGAACTCAAAAGAATAACCAAATCAATATAACCAATATCAATCCCCAACTCCAACGAAGTCGAACAAACAACAACCTTCAAATCCCCCTTTCTCAACTTCTCCTCAATCTCAAACCGATGATCCTTACTTAGCGAAGAGTGATGTGCCCCAATATTCTCAATATACCGAGACGGAAAATGCTCTTTCAAATTATGCACAACCCTCTCAGTCGCCGCCCTCGTATTAGTAAAAATCAGCGTTGTCTTATTATCCCCAATCAGCTTATCAACCAACCTATACAAACTAGCCCCAAATTCAATAGAATCAGTCTCTAAAAAATCATCAACAGGAGAAAGCACCTCCAAATCAAGCTTCTTATCCAGCTCAACATGAGCAATAAGACACCCCCTTAGATTCTTGTCCTCCCCCACTAAAAAATGTGCAATCTTCTCTAAAGGCGCAACTGTCGCACTCAGCCCGATCCGAGTCAAAGGCAGTTTAGACATCTCAGCCAGCCTCTCTAATATAAGCGACAAATGCACCCCCCTCTTATTTTCAGCTAAACTATGAATCTCATCAACAATGACAAACTCCAACAACCCAAAATTCTCGCAAAACTTAGGTGAATTAATCATAATAGCCAGAGATTCCGGAGTCGTAACAAGAATATGCGGCGGATTCTTAGCAAGCTTCTGCCTTTCATACGCACTCGTGTCCCCAGTCCTCAACCCAACCCGAATTTTCTGTAATTTCCCGTACTTTCCCTCGTCTTTCTTCGCAATCTCCTCAATTTCCTCTAACGGCGTCATCAAATTCACAAAAATATCATTACTCAGTGCCTTCAAAGGCGAAGTATAAACAGCATAAATTCGTTTTTCCAACTCATTTTTCCGCGCCAACCCAACAAGATAGTTCAAAATACTCAAAAAAGCAGTCAAAGTCTTTGTCCCCCCAGTCGGAGCAGACACTAAAATAGACTTTCTCTCAAAAATCGGCACCACGCCATAAAGTTGAGTCGCAGAAAAGTCCTCAAACCGCGAAAAAAACCACTCCTTAACAAGAGGATCCAAACTAGCAACCAACTTTTCCTTTTCACACTTCCCAATAAACTCAAATTCCTGCTTCATTTTAAAAATCAACCCTCTAGTCAGCCAAAAAAACCCGATTAATAAACATTTCCATCACAAAATATATAAAACCGAATAACTTTAATAACCCATGCCACAAATTTCCCAAACAAAACAACAAAAAATCCAAGAACAGATACTTTTCCACCTCTATTCAATCTTTCCTAAACAAGTTTTCACTTCTGACATAGCAAAAGAACTGGCACGCGATGAAGAATTCACCAAAACTTTACTTTTAGAACTTGAAAAAAAACAATTAGTAATTAAAATCACACAAAACCCAAAAGGAATTGTTTATTTAAGAAGATTAAGATGGCGAATTTCAAACAAAGCACACGAAATATATGCAAAACACCAGTAATTATAACATATTAATAATAGATTATGATCTATATCCTACATCATAATAAAAAATATAAACCCTCTTTTCAAAATTTTAACATGGATAAACTCAAACAAGCGTTTTTAAAAATAAAAAACGATATTTCTGAACTACAAGAGCAAATACACCAGCTTAAACAAGAAATTAGTCATTATAAAGCTCCAACAAACCAAGATATTACCTTAACAAGCCAAAATATCACTCCAACAACTCCAACACAAACCCCAACAATGCACCCCCTCCAAACAGACACTCCAACACAAACTCCAACACATCAACAGTCAGTACAACCCATCTCTCCCCCAAATTTAGCAGTTTCCATAGGAAATGGAGGGGTTCCAACAGACAAACCAACAGACAGACAGACAAACCAACAGACAGACAATAACGCTGAAAAGTTCGCACAACCACATAAAAATGACATGATTAACGAGTTCCAACAAGCTCAACAAGCCCTTGATTCACTAGATAACATAAAAAAGGGCATACGTCTTAAATTTAAGCGCCTAACACCCCAAGAAATGCGTGTTTTCTCTACTTTATACACCTTTGAAGAGCAAAATATAGAAGAAATTACCTACAAACTACTTGCAAATAACCTTAATCTAAGTGAGTCTTCAATTCGTGATTACACTAATAAACTTATAAGTAAGGGTGTTCCTATCATCAAAACACGCCAAAACAACAAGAAAATAGCACTTTCTATTTCCCAAGATCTTAAAAATATAGCTACTTTATCGACGATAAACAAACTTCGTGACTTATAATCTTAGCATTTCTTTCAATTAATCGTTTCACCGATTAACTTGCTATTATATCCTCTTCCTTAGAAATTTCAGCTTTCTAAGTGCATCTTCAATCGCCCTTAATGTATTCATTTTGTAGTGTGTAAACTTTTTAGTCACCACAAAACTCACAATTTTCATAAGAATTGCAAAATCTCTATCCTTTTTCAGACGTGGCAATCCTCACATTTACATCAAGACATTTTTCACATTTCTCAATCCTCATTTTTTCTCCTTTTTCCCTGGTTTCTTTTTGCTGTTAACTCTCACTTTTACACTTTTCACTAAAAACTGCCTCATCTTCTCAGGTATATATAACCTTTTTTTACCATTTGCCTCTCTTGCCTCTTCAATTAGACCCTCACTTTTCTGTTTTAACCCATTTATCTGCCCCCTAATAGTGCTTTTATTTTTCCCTAATAAAACAGATAGATCATCATAACTCAATTTCATGTCTTCCCCAGAATTTATCAAAGCCCAAATAATTGCCCTCTCCATTACTGTTAAATTGTCTAAAATGCCTGTTTGGACAGCTGTTTGGACAGGTGTTTGGACAACCTCAACAGGTGTTTGTTTTTGGACAGCAGGGTGCGGCTGTTTGGACAGCCCGCCAGAAATCTGTGGACCCAAAAAAGAAACACAATTTTTCACCTCTTCAAGCTCATTTTGCATCTCAGAAAGTTGTTCTTTAATAGCTAGAATGTCATCAGCATGAGTAGTTTGTTTATCGTCGATATGTTTAATCCATTCACCAACTTTATTAAAATCTTTTTTTACATGTCCAAACGATTCTTGAACTTCTTGTTTTAATCTTTCAACATCCCTCTTTTTTCTAAAAAAACCAAACATATTATAATTTTTTAATAAAGTTACTATATAAATGTTTCGCAAATTTCTCCTAAAAAACATGAAAATTCCCATTTTTCACCCCCAAATCATCCGGTTGTCCAAAAAACAACATGGTTGTCCAAACTTTGGACAGCCCCCCATCATCGAGGATAAAACCAATTTGGACAAAAGAAAATAAAAAAAGTTTGGACAACCAAGAAAAACACCCCATTTCTTGGACAGCTGTCCAAACACCCCATTTAGTTGTCCAAACACAACCTTTAGCTGTCCAAAAACAATCAAACACTGCCATTATAGCTAAAATAATTCCCAAATCCCAGAGTATTCAAGAAAAATTTATAAACTTCAAAAACATCAAAAGAACATGAAATTACAAAAGAGGTTAGCATACTCTGTAGTCTTTGCCATACTTCTTTTTTTTATATCAATGTTCATCCCTTTTGTCCCGTGCCAAACTGCCCCCCTTGTTCCCAATCCATCATATCAATGGACAACATGCACACTAAATCCAGACACAACAAATATCATCGGCGAGTCAAGGATTTATTTCGGCTACACAGAATCCATAACTGATGCTTATTTTATCCTTATCATGATCTCTTTTGTCTTGGCAATGGGCACACTCCATGTTATTGCTAAAACAAAAAAGTAACTAAATACAAAAGGAGGAAATATGTCAAATGCAGGTTTAATGGGTATTGTGGCTTGGATTGTCGGCGTACTAGTTTCACTAGCTGTTGGTTTCGGGATGATTGGCCAAACACTAACTGTGCCATTTATCCCAGAAGTAATAACAGTTATTGCCGGATGGGTCGTAGTAATCGGCGCAGTAATCGGCGTCATAATGGCCATCTTTGCCAAATAAGGTCATAATTTATTTTATTTTGCTTGCTTAATTTTTCGCAAGCTTTCTTTTATTTAACTTAGGTAACCTAAGTGCAAATTCATTAGATATAGCCAACCATATAAATATTTAAAAACCAAAAAAGCACTACTTTTTATGGCAAATTTTGCATTATTGAGAAGAGGAAGGGTGTGTACTCCAGGAGAAGATGAAAATCCAAATTCTTACCATATCACAGATTATCGAGAAGATCGGGTTGGAGGTTTTAGTCCTCTTGAAATAGTTCCCGGCCCAATGACTCCTGATGGCCACATTCCAATACATCTTTTTGATACCGGTTGGAGGGGACCAGGCACCTATCATCCTGAAGAAGAGGGATTTATCAGAACACTCGGGTGCGCGCATAACCTAAAAGAACTTGAGGTTCTCGCAAAAAAACGTGCTATAATGGCTGGAAAAGAATATGCAAATCAAAAAGGCTATCAATTTGAAGACGAAGTCCCAAAAAAAGATGCCCGTGCACAAAGCCAACCTAAGTGCAAGGAGCCAATAAGATCTGATGAAATTTCTGATGCAGCATTAGATTGTCTCGCAGAAGCACGCGGAAAAGATAAAATTCAATAATTTTTCCCGCTAAAACCAACCCCCGTGTAAAGCTTCGTACAAGATACATTATATGTACCCCTCTTTTTATGCGTTTTTAGCTGTTTTGAGTGCCTTTTTTCTAATAAGCAATAAAAACCCAAGGATTTCAAAAACTGCAAAAACAATAACTGCACTCACTAAAACTTTCCACCCATCATTCCAGCCACCCTTCATCATAGGAACTGTAGCCATCCAAAAAACAACAAGGGCTAGCGAAACAATAAATCCTGCAACAAGAAATAGAATTCCTAAAGATTTTTTTGTTCTCATAATTTCACCAAAACTTACCATAACTAAAATATAAATCTAAACTATAAAAAACTATCTGAACCAAGTTAGCAAAGTGCAAACCACAACAAATATAAACAGGTTCGCACAATCTTTTAACATGAAAAAAGAGGAATTTCAACAGACAGTCCAACAAAAAATAATCCGGCAGATAGCAGAAAAACAAAAACAAGATCCTTCTGTAGTAGGAATGGTTGTTTTTGGAAGTTGTTCAGTTGGACAGGAAAAATTAGATTCAGATATAGATATTGAAATAATTTCCACAAAAATAAAAAAATATAAGTTGAACCATCGTAAAATAAAAGGGGTGCGTGTTGATTTAGAAATAATTCCCGAAAAAGAGTTCAAAAGGTGGATTAAAGAGTATCCTTTTTTATGGTATGATTATTATAAAAGACATCGAGTTCTTTTAGATAAAAAAAGCATCATAACAAAAGCAATTGCGCAATTAGAAGCTTATTTTATAAAGAACCCATTGGCAGTAGAATTCTGGAACAAAAAATTACAATTAATGAAAAAACAAAAATCAGAAGGAAAACAACCCGAAAATTGCTACCATATTTTTGACGAAGCAGAAATTAAATTCTCAAAACAAAATAAAGTTACTCGCAATTTTTTTCTAAAATGAAAAAACACGAATTCCTAAAAAAAATAGAAGTTGAATTAAAAATCTCAAAAAATTCAGACTACACTCTCCGCAACTATCTAAAAGCAAACTCAGATCTCCTAGATCACACAAATAAAAATCCTGAACAAATCACCCAAGATGATGTCAAACTTTTTATTTCAGAAAATCTCACTGACAAATCAGCTTCTTCCACAATCTTATTTTTAGCAGCAATAAAATACGCATTCACATCAATTTTACAAAAAGACATCACAACAGCAATAAAACGTCCTAAAAAAGAAAAAAAAATTCCCACAGTTCTTTCAAAAGATGAAATCAAAAAAATTTTCCACGTATTAGACACAAAAAAATCAAAACTCATGGTAAGTTTAATGTATGCCTGCGGTTTTCGTGTCTCAGAATTAACCAACCTCAGCGTCGACGATTTGCAATTTGAAGAAAAAATCGGACATGTTAGGCAGGCAAAAGGAAAAAAAGACCGAATTTTCAACATTCCTGATTTCTTATTTAAAGATTTAAAAAAACAAGCAGAAAAACAAAAACAGCGAGGACAAACATATTTATTCACCGGACCAAAAGGAAAATTGTCGTCGAGAAATCTCCAAAAAATAGTTTCATCTGCTGCAAAAAGAGCTCAAATCCAAAAACAAGTCCACTGTCACACCCTAAGACACAGCTTTGCGACTCACTTATTAGAAAACAGCGTCGACATCAGAATCATACAAACTTTATTGGGCCACGCCTCAATTTCAACCACAGAGTTATATACTCACATTAGTAGAGAACAAATAAAAGATGTAAAAAGTCCAATTGACGGGCTGATGCAAACTTAATCCTGAATAATATATTTTAAATCTCACATATTTTTTTAAGCTTAAATAATTTCTCTTAATCATGAAAAAGAGGCGATTAGCTATTGGTTTAGACGAAACAAACAATGGATTTAGAATTGGTAACAAACATCACCCATTTCTGATCGTAACAGGATATCTTGGGTTAGACGGAGGTGGCTACGGAACCCCAAAATATGGTTCAAAGCAAAGAAGGAAATTCTTTGGAAAAAATCCAAAAAAAACAAGCCGCATACTTCAATGCGCAAAAACATATTTAGGAGAACATCAAGATTTTTATTATACAGTAATTCATCAAAAAGACGCCCACAGCATCGACTTATCAAAAGCAAATGCCGTCGCTGCCTTGACATTCAAATTTTTCCAAGAATATGATATCAACCCAGAACAAACAATCCTCTTTTTAGATGAAATGGATGGTGAAGCAAGTTCAGGATTCATCAATGAGGTTTTACAATCTTGGCTTGACATAGCCGGCCTCGGAAAAACAGAACATCGCTCAATCAGAAAAACAATACAAAGATCAACAAAAAGAAAACAAGTAATTAAAACAGCTGATATGATTGGATATTATATAGCCGCACTAAAATTCTTAGGGGGCAGAACACACTGGCCTTTTAGATCAAGAAAAGTGAACCTCAACCAACTAGAACAAATGGCTGCCGACATTAGGTAAATTTAAAACTTCTACAAATCTTTAAAAATCATGCCATGCGAAAAATGCAGTTACCAAGATAAAAAAGAAATAGAAAAATTCGGAAAACAACTCTGCCAAATCTGCGCCAAATTTGCACCAGAAAGCAAAGAACAATTTGATTCATATCTTGCTGAAAAACTAGATTGGAAAACACTAGACACTTTTAGAAAATACGGGCAGAGCATAGGAGCAAGCCAAAAGCAAGGCATGGGCAAAAAAGCAAAGCAGGGAAAACTAGTCACCCGCCCCCCTATGGGATACGCCCCCGCCGACGGCAAACTCACCCAAAACCAAGACGCATCCAAAGTCCATTCAATTTTTTCAGATTTCCTTAATCAAGACATCTCTCTCAGTTCCTTATCAAAAAAATATAATTTATCAATTAACGGCTTAAAAAAAATTCTTACAAACAGAACCTACCTCGGAGAAATAAAATTCGATGGCAATATCCATAAAGGCACCCATGAAAAATTAATTTCTGATGAAATTTTTTATGCAGTTCAACGGAAGTTGAAAGAAAGGTTACAAAAATCAACTACCGCTTACTAGACTGCCGCATACTCCGCGCCTTAGAATCACCTGGCTTATAAGCTTCCTTCCGCCGCGTATCAGCAACCAAAAGATTCCTATCATAAATCAGATAAGCACCCTTCAAATCTTCATTATTTGTAAATTTAACAATAGCCCGCGCAATAGCCAGCCTAGCTGCTTCAATCCTCGACGCTATCCCACCCCCCACCACCTTCACCTCTATATCAAAATCCAATTTTCCCAAAACATCCTTCGCAATAACCAACGGCTCATTTATCTCTAATTGCTGCAAATAAGGCAAAAGCGAAATAGGCCTCTTATTTATCGTAACGATCCCCTTCCCAGATTTTATAGTCGCCTTTGCAACTGACGTCTTTCTCTTTCCCGAAACAACAATATTATTTTCCATCTTTATGATTTTAACGCACCAACAATTTCCCTCATTGTCGAGTATCTATATGGCTTTTTCCAATTTAATTTTTTAATTGTTTTTAATTCATCTTCTTTCAAACCACCATCACTAACAAAACACTTCAATCTTTTGTAAGCCTCCCGCCCTTTCGCCCGATCCCATGGCAGCATCCCGCGAATCATCCGCTTTAATAATCTATCCACAGATTTAGGATATTTTGGCCCCTTCATCGAACCGCCCCGCCCCATTCTCTGCTTTCTTTTTATATTATCCACAATTAAATCTTTTTTCCCAGATACAATAACACTTTCCGAATTAATAACTATAACTTCATTGCCTTTCAAAAGTTCTTTTGCAACAATAGTTCCCAGCCGCCCCAAGACCGCCCCCGCCCCGTCGAAAATTACCCTTGCCATCACTTCACAATCTCCAAACCATTTAATTCAGGATTTTTTTTAACTTCATCAGCAATCAAAACAAATTCTCCCCTCACTTCCTTAATTTTTTCTTTAGCTTTTTCACTTGCACTCCACGCAACAATTTTCTTTGCCTTGCTTAAATCACCAGAACTCAAAATTTTCCCAACAACCAGCACATCCCCGCTCACCCCGCTAATTTTATCTAGATTAACTTCTGCTTGTTTTTTCTTTGGCATTGCAAGCGCCTTTGCAACTTCAGGATTTTTTTTCTTAAGTTTAATTATAGTATCTACTAACTTTGTGTCCGTCTTCTGCCGCATTCTTTTTTCAATCCTTGTTTTGCTTATTTTTCTTTCCATTTTATAAATATGAGGGAAGGAGGATTCGAACCCCCGTAGGCACTAAGCCACGACGGCCTTAACGTCGCCCGTTTGACCGCTCCGGCATTCCCTCTCATTTGAGCGTCTTAGGCAAGTCATTCAAATTTGCCTTAAGTGCTTTACAAGATTCAATAAAAATTTCCTTAGTGTCAATCTGCCCCCAAGATTCAATTACAAAAACCAAATCATCAGTCAGCTTAATCTCAACGCCCTTAAAATTTTTAACATCTTCATTATCTAAATCGCAATTCCACCCATTCTTCACTTTAAGTTTCCCATTAAATTCAAAAATATTTGGATAAAATTCAGCAAGCTCTTGATGTTTTTCTCCATCAGCAGAAATTGTAATCTTCGGCAACTGCCTGTAAAAAACTAACCCAGGAGTATATTTTGCATGTTCCTTGCCCTTGCCCTGCCTTGCTCTCGCCACCAATTCTAACTCTTGCCCATCATCAAGTAAAACAAGCGGCATCTCAGGATAAACAACCCCCTTGCCTAATACTCCAGAAAGAACAACCACCCTCCCCTTATCTCCTTTTGTTTTTAATTTAAATTGTGCAGTCTGCCCTTCTTTTAATTTCTGATTTTCCAAAGGAACCAACCCTAGCCTGTGAGCCAAAAGCTCATCATACAAAGCAGAGTCATTTTTATAAATATCCACCTCATCAATAGCAAGAATCGGAATCTCACCAACACTCCTT
Organism: Candidatus Pacearchaeota archaeon; assembly: GCA_002690445.1. Next base: position 42,078 of record NZER01000347.1, on the reverse strand, counting down.
CTTATTGCATTCGCCAGACTAATATCAATGTCTGTTTCAAACACAATCTTGTTATCTGTTTTTTCTAATTGTTTTATCATTTTATTATCTCTCAAATTTGATTTTTAAACCTATTTAATTATACTCTCCGCCCCCTCCGCCCCCCTTTCTTCTTTGGTCCCCCACGCGCAATTTTTGTAACTTCAGACATACTTAATATCTTAAAACCTTCCTTAGTCAGCGTCCTCACAATAGCATAAGCGCCAGGTCCTGTCCCAGTCGCCCCAGTCTTGCCCCTTATTCTTATATACAACGAACCTATTTTATAATCCCTAGCAACATCCCCAATTCTCTTCGCAATAAACATCGCAATAGTCGGATTCGCCTTTAACCTGTCGTGCTTAGTAACCTGCCCCCCAGAAACCTTCCCAATAGTTGTCCCAGACAAATCTGTCAAAGTCGCAATAGTATTATTAAAACTAGAATGAATACTCAAAATTCCCATATTATCTTCATTCTTTGCCATTTTTTTGCTCCTCGTTTAATTCCTTAACTTCCACCTTCCCATCTTCTTTCTTAGGAGTTTCTTGTTTTTTCATTTTAACTTTTTGCTCTTTCAATAAAATCTTATTTTCCAGATCTCGGCTCACAATAAAAGAAGGAATATTAACAACCTTTCCATCCACTAAAACTTTTTTATGAACAATAAGCTGCCGAGCCTGCTGCGGCGAATGAGCAAGATTTTTCTTAAAAACAAAAGTCTGCAGCCGCCTCTCCAAAAAATCCTCGCCAGTCAAAGCAAGAACATCAGAAATATCACTAATCTTAAATCCTATTTTGTTCAACTTGTCAAAAAATTGTGCCTTCTCTGCATCAGACCGCGGAATCAAATTCTTCGCCTGCCGCCTAACTTTAGAAATCTCAGACTCAGCTTTCCAAATCTCTTTCTTATTTTTTAATCCAAATCTCTTAACAATTTTATTTTCACTATCAATCCTTTCCCGGTCAAACAACTGCTTAGGTCTGCTAAATTTCTTTTTCTTCCTTTTTATATCCCCCATTATCTCTTACCCTTCCCACTAACTCCAACTGCACCAGATTTCTTCCGGTTCTTTCTGAAATTAGATTTAGTTCTCTGACCCCTAGTCGGAAGCCCAACAGCATGCCTCGCCCCCCGATAAGCCCGAATCTTCCGCAACCTCTTAATATCAAAATCCTTTCTCAAATCCAAATCACTCCCATTAAGATGTTTGTCTTCCCCAGAATCAAAATCCTTTCTACGATTCTTCAAAAAACTGGGCACATTAGGATTCTTAACAAAATCAGAAATCTGAGTTTTCTCAGCCTCACTCAAGTCACCAATTTTTTTATTTTTATCAATTTTAAGTTTCTTGCAAACAGCATTAGCAAAACTCCACGAAATTCCCTTCACACTTATTAAGCCTGCAAGGACTTTTTTCCGACCAGAAATATCTTTCCCAAGAATTCGAATCAAACGTTCCTCAGAAACTTTTGGTTCTTTCTCAATTACTTTTTCTTCTGTTTTTTTATTTTCTTCTGCCATTTTAATTCAGAAATAAATTATGCCTCATAATTTCAGTTAGTTCTTCCATAAGTCTCTTTTCAACTGCCTTCACAGGGTCAGGAATATTTGGAACTCTTTTTTTAAGATCATCAAATGACGCAAATGGTTTTTCTTCCCGCGCCTCCAAAATAGCGTGAGTATGTTTTTTCCCAAATCCAGGAAGCAATTCAAACTGGTGCAGACGAGTATTTATCGGCTGCGCTTCATTAAAAAACACAATAAATTTCTCCTTATCTTTTTCAACTTCTTTTTGAATAAATTCCTCAAGCTGAATTTTCGACGTTTCAGTTAATTTTTCACGAGGACATCTGCCTAAAATATACTGTACTTTATCCCGTTTGCCCTCTCCAATATAAACTTCTTCACCAACCTCAAAAGTCATCCCCCTTCGCGGAACAAGCTGCAAAAGAGTAAAATTATTAATCCCAACTACCTGAGCTACCGGCATCATTTTGTTTTCCAACGGATAACCATAAGGCAAGTAATCTAGTACAAGTGCTTTTTCTTCTTTCTTTTCCATTTTCAGTATTTTTTGACAACATCTAAAATTTTGTTTACCTCTTCCTGATCTAACGAAACATCTACAATAATTTTATTCAAATCCGAAGCATCTTCCGGCATAAAATCAACAATTTTCACAATATGCTCTTCTTTCAACTTAAGCAAATCCAACTTTCCCAGCTCCTCCCGCATAGCAATCGCCTTATTCACAGGCATCTTAGAAAATTTCTTAATAAAAATCTTAATATCTCTCTCCCTATCTGTATCTCCAGCTAAGTCAGAAACTTCTGCCAATGTCAGCGGTTTAGATTCTATAATTGCCATTATTTCAATAGTTTTAAATGAACAGGATGAATTATAAAGGTTTTTGTTTTATTCCCGTCCTTAAGTTCAACTAATTTACATTTCCCTCGCACCCCAACAACCTTGCCGCTTTTTCCAATAATTCGCTTAGGAAAACCAGCCTTTATCCCAAGCTCTCTTACAACAGAAACCTTTTTCCCATCTTCAATTTTTTTAAAGTAAGAACTAAGTCTCAACTTTCCCTTCCGTCTAATTTTTTTGCCTTTCATTGTGTAAACTTACCAGAATATGGCTCAAACAATCAAGAAAAAGTCTATTTAAAAACCTTTTTAATTAAATGCAGGTGTGCTGAAATCCGGCCCAATTTCAGATTCTGGAAATCCTTCTGGTTCGCTCTCAACAACAGAATTCTCAACATTCCGGTTCTGTTCGCGAATTTCAACTTCTTCAATAAATGCAATTGGCTTCGGAGAAATATCAAGCTCATCAACACTCTTAGTTTCATGGTGCGCCGAAATCAATTCCTTTTCCACAAAAGTTTCCGGAGTTAATTCTTGTTTTCTTAACACTTCAAGTTCTTCCTCACCAACCCGCCCCAGCTCCAGATTCCCTTTTTCTTTTTCTGTATTCATCCCAGCAACAATCGCATTAAACATTTTCTCACCCCAAACCCCAATCCCGCATCTACGACAGACATCAATTGAGTCAACATCAGAAATTTCCCCTGAACAATAAATACACCTCTTTACCATTTTTGTTTACAAAAATTGACCATGAACAATCCCTCGTTCACCCCTGATGGACGAACGACAATCTTAGATTGACTTTGATTGTACTTTGTCATTTTTAATAAGATGAAGATGAGCCAAAATCACTTTTTAAAGTTTTATGTAACAACCTCATCCCAAAAATTTAAAAACAACGCTCCCCAAATAAACCCATGAAAAAGATGTGTTTAATATTAGTAGGCCTATTCCTAATAAATTTTGCAAGTGCTGAGACTTGTAATTTAGATGCCTCCCTAATTAATCAAGATCCCTACCCTGCAGTTCCTGGAGATTATGTAAAAGTTGTATTTCAGTTAGATGGATTAGAAAATATAGCTTGCGGCCAGGTCACATTCAAACTAATTGAAAGTTACCCGCTAATTTTTGACCCAGAAACAAATCCTGAAATAAGTATAAATGCAGGCATATTTTCGCGAACATACAGTTCCTCCTTACTAGCACCCTACCGAGTGAGGATTGACGAAAATGCCTTAGACGGAGAAAACCCAATTGAAGTAGAGTTTTTTTACGAAAGCCAGGAAGTAAGCGCAGGAAGAGCAACAAGGTCAAAGCAGTTTAATTTAACAATAGAAGATGTTAAAGCAGATTTTGAAATTACAATTAAAAATTACGACCCCGCAACAAACACACTCACATTAGAAATATTAAATATCGGAGAGTCAGACATAGAAGCACTAACTCTCGAAATTCTCGACCAACCAAATGTCAATGTAAAAGGTTCCTATAGAAATATTGTTGGAGACCTGGATTCTAACGACTATACAACAGCAGACTTCGAAGCAGTCCCATCAAACGGCGAAATAAAACTTAACCTCCTTTATACAGATTCAATCAATGTCCGGAGAAGCTTGGAAAAAACAGTCACATTTGATTCTAAATATTTTGTAGATAGAATTGATAGCAATGCCGGCACTTCTGGCTGGTTTTATTTCTTTTTATTAATAGTCATTGGAACAATTATTTATTGGTGGTATAAAAGACGAAAAAGAAAAAAGCAAATGCGCCAACGAACTCACCACCGTTAAAGGTTTATTATCTTTAAGGTTTTTTTATCCCTAATTTTATTCATAATGCAAAGCATCAACAGGATTAATTTTTGAAGCTCTAATCGCAGGAATAACCCCTGAAATCGCTCCAGTCCCTGTGGCAAATAAAATCAACCCAATAAAAAGCCAGATTGAAAAATGCGGAGCTAAAAAACCCCACCCCAACCCCGCCAGCATTTTCCCGCCAGTATAACTAATCAACCACCCAAGCCCCACCCCCACCACCCCCGCAATAAAACCAAGAAACGCAGACTCAAACAAGAAAATCTTAAACACTTCAGAATTCCTCGCCCCAATTGACTTAATCACACCAATCTCTTTCACCCTTTCCAAAACAGATGTAATCATTGTATTCGCAGTATTAACAGCAGAAACCAAAACCGAAATCAATCCAATTAAAACAACAAACCCAATAACAATATTCAATGCACTGCTATATGCATCCATCATATCCTTAAACGACTGAACAAAAAAGTCTTCTTTACCTTCATCCAAATCCCTTTCATTTCTCAGATTTTTCTCCACATTTTCAACTACCCCATCAATATTATCTGCATCAACTCGGGCAATAATCCAGCCATAAGAAAGCTCTTCTTCCGGATAAAGCTCTTCCATGTAATCATTTGTCACATATAACTGCGCATCATCAGGCGGACTCCCAACAGCCTCGTAAAAACCAATAATCTTCATCTTATTCCCATTAATCTCAATATTATCATTAATTTCATAAGCTTGCGGAAAAATAACATCCGGAACCTGGTAATTATATCCTGCAATAATTTTTCCTTTTTCCCCCTTTTTCAAATCCCGCCCCACCCCAATCTCAATATTAGAAAACTCCATCATTAGAGGTTTTTCCGGGTCAAACGAAATCAAAAAAGTATATTTTTTCACATCCCTTTGAACCACCTCTGCAACCTTGAATCTCAGACCTGTAGCTTCTTCTACTCCAGAAGTTTTTTCAATAACCCTGAAGTCATCATCAGTAAGCTTAAAAGTTGTATCAAGTCCTGGCATCCCCGCCCCGCCCTTCGCCTGAATAATAATTTTATCAGCAGAAGAACTAGAACTCAAGTCCTGCATATAATCATAGAGCCCCCATCCAAAACTCGCAAAAATAAAAATAGTTGTAATCCCAATAAAAATAGAAAGAATTGTCAAAAAGCTTCTCGCCTTTCTATGTTTCAAATTCCTTAACGAATATTTTATGCTTTCTGCGCTTATTACCATTTTTGTTTACAAAGATTGTCCATGGACAATCTCTGATTGTACTTTACCATTTTTATCTCACCCCCGCAACGCATCCACCGGATTTTGTTTAGCTGCCTGCATAGCTGGCACAATTCCAGCTGCCGCCCCCACCCCAAAACTCCCTGCAAGTGAAAAAATTATTAATGACCAATTCATAGATAGCGGAATTTCAGATCCAATAAAACTACTAATTCCTGCAGTTCCAGCATAACCAATTAGCATGCCGACTAATACTCCTGCAATCCCCCCAATTAACCCCATTAGCCCAGACTCAACTAAAAACTGCATAAACACATTACTATTCCTCGCCCCAATTGCCTTCATAATACCAATCTCCTGCCGTCTTTCTAAAACCGAAGTTGTCATTGTATTAACAATTCCAATAGCTCCGACAATTATTGAAATGGAAGCAATGATTACAATAAACGCCTGAACCCCCCCCAAGACAGTATTAACAGTAGCCATCATCGCCTGCGGAGTTGATACATCAAAATCTTCCTCCCCTTCTTTCACATTTCTCCGCCGCCTCATCAATTTCTCAATATCCTCTTTTGCCTTATCTACTAAATCTGAGCTCTTTACATGCACAGCAATCAGGTCAACATCATCACCATAACCCATAAGATCTTCTAAAGGTTCTTCATTCATATAAACAATATTATCAAAAATCAAACTACCTTTCTTTTTTAAAAGACCAATAACCTCATAATCCTGCATCACTAAACTTTCACCCTGAATAGAAACCTTATCACCTATCTTAATAGCTTTTTCCAGCCCTACCTTATCAGCATAAAAATTATACCCCAACATTACACGATTTCTATCACTATCTTTCAAAAGTCGCCCTGCTTCAGTTTCTAGTTCCATCATTTCATAAGAAAATTTTTTATCATCCCCGCTCGGAATACTCATAACATTTCCAAAAACAGCTATATCATTAAACTCTAACCTTCCTGAAGGAAGATTTCGCCGTATTGCCCGATTAACTAAACTAAGTTTTTCAATTGCCCTAGCATCTTCTATTGTCAGCGAATTAACCACTCCGCTCCCGGGCGGACCATATGCATTCAACCCGCCTGCTTGAACAGTGATAATTTCTGTCGAGCTCACCCCAAACTGCGCCCCCACCGCCGCCTGCAGCCCATTCCCAAGAGTAATCAAAGAAACAACAGCAGCAATCCCAATAAAAATCCCAAGCAAAGTCAACCAGCTCCGAATCCCCCTGTGCTTTAAATTCTTAAGCGAGAGAATAAAATAATCACCCAGCATCTACTTCCCCCTCTTCTTTTTAGACTTCTTTTTATCTTTCTTAAACAATTGCTTTTCTAATTTTGCTACATTAAATCCATTTTTTTTCTGAGTTACTTTTTCAACCTTCCCGTCCTTTAACCAAAAAACCCGCCGAGCATAAGCTTCTGCAAGTTCTGGCTCATGAGTGACCATAATAATTGTCTTCCCTTCCTGATTCAGTTTTTTCAAAAAAGCCATTACCTTTTCCCCAGTTTTAGTATCCAAATTCCCAGTTGGTTCATCAGCCAAAATAACATCAGGATCATTGGCCAGCGCCCGAGCAATCGCAACTCTCTGCATCTGCCCACCAGAAATCTGGTTCGGATAGTGATCCATCCTATCATCTAACTCAACTTTTTCTAAAAGCTCTTCAGCAATTTTAGCTCTTTCAAAACTATCCAGCCCCTGAAACATCATCGGCAGCATAACATTCTCCTTAACAGTCAGATTAGGAATCAAATTAAAATTCTGAAAAATAAATCCGATTTTTTTACCGCGAACCTGTGCCAAGTCAGATTCATCCATTTGCGAAATATCTTCCCCATCTAAAAAAATTTTTCCCTTGCTCGGAATATCCAAACTTCCAACAAGATTCATTGCAGTTGATTTCCCAGAACCAGAAGGCCCCATAATCGCAACAAAATCACCCTTTGAAATAGAAATATCAACACCATCTACAGCTTTCACAACATTGTCCCCCATGTGATAGTATTTAGAAACATCCTTAAGTTGAATAAGTGCTTCTTCCCCTTTTTTCATATTATATAGCATATCAAAACCTTTAAAAATGCATTGCAGGTTGTTTAGGTATGATAATCCCAATAAGATGTTTTAGCTGCGGCAAACCCATTGCCCATTTATGGCAAGATTTCAAAGACAAAACAAAAGCAGGCGAACCTGCAGAAAAGGTTCTCAACGAGCTCAGCGTAGAAAGATATTGCTGCAGAGCAGTCTTCTTAGGTCAGACAGATACCTTAGAGCTTGTTAATAAGTTTAAGAAGTTCTAATAATTTATCATCGTCTAAGCATTTCCCTATCAATTCCTTCTTCTGTAGCTCGAGAACGAGCATCCAATCTTTTTCCCCCAACAATAAGCCGTGCAATAGGGTCAATCCGTGCATCATCAATATCCCACCGATATGTTCTAGGATTATCGCCTAATGAAATCATTTTAAACGCATGTCGTGCTTTTAGCCCGGTCAGTGCACTCCTTGCCAAAGAAAATACGTAAAAAGGAATCTGCACAGACGCGAATATTGCAAGACCATAAATATAGTCATCTGCCATAAACCAAACAAGAAAACACTTTTTATAAATATTGTTGTATTAGAATATAGGTAGACAGCTTCATGTTTTCCCACCAAGAGGCAGTACAGACATGAACACATCAAGCTTAACTTCTGTGTTCGGAATGGGAACAGGTGTAACCAAGATATTATGGCCGTCTAAAAATAACACCAAGTTTTGTTTTATAAACTTAACTATTTTAAAATTAAATGTACGCGCAGGTGACATATGTCACTCCCTAAAATAACTTACTAAAATCAAACTCTATTTCAGCTCGAGCTCCGCCTTTTTTTTGCGAGAGTTATTTATCTTTTGATTTTCTGTTTTACTTAGGACATATGTCTGTTGGCTATACACTCAACACGCATCAATAACAACAAATTTATAAACTATAATCACCAGAAAAAGATATGAAAAGAGGGATAGTTGCAGGATTAGTTCCTGTTATACTAGGTTCTTATGCAGTTGCAGCCTCAGGTAGTGATTTGGGGCACAGAAAAGATTTTTCCTTTGCACCTTACGGAGTAAAAGTAAAGCAGGATAATGTATGGGTTACAGGAGATTTAGAAGAAGGAATAGCAACTTTTTATACTAAAATAAAAAATTTTGGAGATATACAACTTTCTTCAGATGTAATCCACTCACTCAATGATCCAGCGAACTCCCAGAGACAATTTTCACTTGACCTTTCTCCAGGAGATAATTCTCAAAATCAAACAACTTTTGACATCCCCCCAGGCAGTTTTGTTTTTTCATCAGATATTATCATAAGCGATGATAACATGACAAATAACTATATAGAGTATTCTTTTAATGTTATACCAGAACCATCAACTTTCGCATATGTTCTTTGGTCAATTCCAGCTTTTCAAATGTTCAGAAGACAAAGAAGATAAACTTAAAAATAGCTTTCTATATTTAATTTTGTGAGGGAATGCCGGAGCGGTCAAACGGGGCAGACTCAAGCGATGTTGCCGAATCTTCGATTCGGTTTGCTGAGTAATCTGTTGGCTTAGTGCCTACGGGGGTTCGAATCCTCCTTCCCTCATAATGCCCTTGTAGCTCAGCTGGATAGAGCGCTTCCCTCCTAAGGAAGAAGTCGTAGGTTCAAATCCTACCAAGGGCGTATGGATTTGAACCAGTGGTTTCGTTGAAGAATCAAAGATTGCTTTGACGAGCAAGCGACTTGTTCGCGCCGCCAAATCCTACTAAGGGCGCTAATTAAACTTAAAAACCCCTTATCATTATCCAAATCATGCGTGGGTAGTTCAGTGGTAGAATCCGAGCCTTCCAAGCTTGTGACCTGGGTTCAAATCCCAGCCCGCGCATAATCAAACTCAACAAAACAAAAAAATGGAACAAGAAAACCAAGAAAACCAAGAGCCAGAAAAATCAAAATTTGAAAAAATATACAATAAAAACTATAAAAAACTCCTAATCATCCCAGCAGTACTTCTCGCCCTGTCACTGATTTATATTTTTTATTTCTACGCGCAAACAGGCGACATAATTAACAAAGATGTATCACTAACCGGCGGAACAACCATCTCACTTTTCACTGACACTTCTGCAGATGAAATTGAAACCCAGCTATCAGAATCTTTAGAAGATTTTTCCATCCGCGTAATCTCAGATAATTCAGGCAAACAAATCCAAATAGTAATCACAGTTCCAGAACAGCATACAGAAGAATTAGAAAATGCCCTCGAAGAAATCCTCGGAGAAAAACTAACATCTGAAAATTCAAGCAAAGAAAGCACCTCATCAAGTTTAGGACAGGATTTTTACAAACAGCTTGTTGTCGCAGTTCTTCTCGCGTTTTTCTGGATGGCAGCAGTCGTCTTTCTAATCTTTGCAAAAGGCAAAAAAATAAAATTCTACACAGTTGTCCTAAACATCTTCCTCGGATTTTTCATGGGCTTGATTTTCTTTAGCATTAATATAATCTTATCCATAATTATCCTCGCAGCAATATCCAGTTTGTTAATTTACATTTATGTAAAAAATTCCGTCCCTGCCTTCGCAGTTATGCTCTCAGCGTTTGCAGACATCACAATGACAGTGGCCCTTGTCAACTTACTCGGCATGAAAATTTCAGCAGCCGGCATTGTAGCTTTTCTAATGTTAATTGGTTACTCAGTTGACACCGACATCTTGCTTACAACAAGATTACTAAAAAGAAGAGAAAGCATCAACGCAGCACTCTACCGCGCATTCAAAACCGGAACAACAATGACACTCACCTCAATCATCGCAATTATAGCCGCCCTAATAGCAATCTACTCATTCTCCACACTTCTAAATCAAATTTTCATCATCCTCCTAATCGGTCTTGGCTTTGACCTATTTAACACATGGATAACAAACGCATCAATAATTAAATGGTTCACAGAATCCCAAGCTCGAGAGTAATGGCAAAAATAACTTTCAAAATCTGGCTCTTAATTGCCGTAGTCGGCCTTTCCTTAATCTCTATTTTTTCGCTGCCTCCAATTTTCCTAGAAAAAGGAGTTGTAGTCACATCAGTTGAAAAAAATACAACAATTTTCCAAGAAGGATTAAGACAAGGAATGATCATCACAAAAATTAATGACCAAGATATAGAAACTTTCCAAGACTACACAAGTGCAATGGAGTCTTTTGCAAATTCAATTCCAGAAAAAACAGAAACATTAGAAACTAATTCAACCCTAAATGAAACAGAAACATTAGAAACTAATTCAACCCTAAATGAAACAGAAACATTAGAAACTAATTCAATTCCAAATGAAAAAGCAAAATTAGAAATAATAACAAAAACAACTGACATTGTCAGCTTATTTTCTCCAGAGATAATTAACCACATAGTTGTAAAAGAAATTCCCAGCACACGAATAAAAACTGGCTTAGATCTTCAAGGAGGCGCCCGCGCACTTGTAAAAGCTGACGTCTCGCTTACAGAAGGACAGTTAAATGACCTCATTTCTGTGTCAGAACAAAGATTAAACATTTATGGTTTAAGCGACGTCAAATTTTTCAAAGTCACACAGTCTACAGGAGAAAAATTAATGGGCGTGGAAATTGCAGGTTCGTCTCCAGAAGATTTAGAAAATCTGATCGCACAGCAAGGAAAATTCGAAGCTAAAATCGGAAACCAGACAGTTTTTACTGGCGGAGACGAAGATATCACCCACGTAGGCAGAACAGGGCAGGACGCAATAATTAGCGAGTGTTTCCCTCTCGAAAACCAGCAAGAAGCATGCAACTTTCAATTCGTAATTTTCCTAAGTGAACAAGCAGCTCAGCGCCACGCAGACATAACAGACCAACTTTCCCTTAACGGGTCTTACCTAAACCAGACAATTGACTTTTACATAGACAGCCTCAAAACATCCTCACTAAATATCGGCTCCGACCTAAAAGGAAATGTAGCAACCCAAATTCAAATCTCAGGTTCAGAAATAGGAATAACAAGAAAAGAAGCAATAGACAACACAAAAGCAGAAATGAAAAAACTCCAGACAATTTTAATCACTGGCTCCCTCCCATACAAATTAGAAATAGTAAAAATCGACAGAATCTCACCAAGATTAGGCGAGCAATTCACAAAACAAACCCTCCTCGCCGGCTTGTTCGCAGTCATCGCTGTCTCTCTAATTGTTTTTATAAGATACAGAAAAATAAAAGCATCAATAGCCCTAATTACAGTTTCCCTATCAGAAGTTCTAATCATTCTCGGAGTTGCAACTTTAATCAACTGGAATCTCGACCTCCCTTCAATTGCAGGAATCATCGCAGCAATCGGAACAGGAATTGACTCCCAGCTGGTTATCTTAGACGAAGCACAAGATAAAAATGAATCTATAAAACAAAGAATCAAAAAAGCATTATTCATAATTGTAACTGCATTCACAACAACATTCGTCGCCCTAATACCCTTAACAGGTTTCTTAGGTTTCATGGGAATCGGCGCAGCCTCAGCAGGCTTGCTAAAAGGTTTCGCAGTAACAACATTAATCGGTATCACAACAGGCGTTCTAATCTCACGTCCAGCTTTCGCAGACATCGCAAGCCAATTAGAAAGCGACTAATCTTTGTCCTTCAAATAATCCCGATACCATTCAATTGTTTTCACAACACCCTCTCTTAATAGCACCTTAGGAGTATACCCTAACTTCGCAATCGCCGAAATATCAACACTCACTTTTTGCGGTTGCGCAACCTCCTCACCCTTTATAAGAATTTTACTCCTGCTTTTAGTCTGCGCAATAATAAATTGAGCCAATTCCAAAAGGTTCTGCTCCTCATTCCCGCTGAGATCATACTCCTTATTCCACCCAGGATTTTTCAAAGCCAGCATCACCCCATCAATAAAATCATCAATATAAGTAAAATCCAATGTTTTTGTTTCAGGATTCCCATAAATTTCTATATCCTTATTAGTCAAAGCATTAACAATAAAAATATGCATCAATCTTTTTGCCAAATCCCAAAAAGGCCCGTAAACAGTAGAAGGCCGAATAATAATATACTCAATCCCGTAACACTGAGAATAAGCCTTACAAAGCTCCTCCCCATAAATTTTAGACGCTGTATAAGGATTTTTCTCCGGGCTCAAAATTCGCGAAGAAGAGAAAAAAATTATCTTCGGAACCTTATTTTTCCTGCAAAATTCCAAAACCTTAAATGTCCCGCTAACATTATTTTCATAAGTTGTCAAGGGGTCTTCAACTGATTGGTTTATTTTGCAATGAGCAGCAGCATGAATAACCAAATCAACTTTCCCATGCAAATCCAAATTTTCTAAAAAATTCAAATCAGAACCCGCCCGCTTATCTATCGACACAACTATATTATGCTCCTCTGCTTCAAGTCTCTTTTTTAAATAACTCCCAATAAGACCTTTATGCCCAGTTAAAACTATCTGCATAACTAAAAAATCCCCCAAGTTTTTTTAAATATTTGTATACCCAAGAACATACTTCTATAATATATAATGATTCACATAAATACTTTTAAATAAAATTAGGACTATAAAATCATGAAAATAGGTATAATTGGGATGGGGTTTGTGGGCGGAACAACAGCGCAAGTCCTCGGATTAAACCACGAAATTTTACCTTATGACAAATACAAAGAAGAATATCAAAATATCTCTCTGTTAAAACAAGCTGAAGTAATTTTCATTTGCGTCCCAACACCAATGAAATCAAACGGCGAAATAGACTACTCCCCAATCCATGATTCTATGGGCAAGGTCAACAATCTTTTCCAATCTGAAACAAATAAACCCCTCATCGCAATCCGCTCAACAGCAGTCTCAGGAACAACAGAAAAACTTGAAGAGAAATACCCATTCCATTGTGTTTTTAATCCAGAATTCTTAAGACAGGAATCTGCAATCAAAGATATGTTGAACACTAACAGAATAGTTATCGGAGCAAACAGGCAGGAAGATTTTGAAAAATTAGAATCTGTGTATAAGCCGCTTTTTCCAAATGCTGAATATATTAGTGTAGATACAAAAACCGCAGAAATGATAAAATATTCTGCAAATGTAATGCTGATAGGTCAGACAGCAATAGCCAATGAGCTCTACCAGATTTGCCAGGCGCTTAATGTAGATTATGAGACTGTTAAAAACACAATTTTGCTGGACTCGCGAATCGGAAAAAACATCAATGTCCCTGGGCACGATGGCGATTTAGGATTCGGAGGGAAATGTTTCCCAAAAGATTTAAACGCCCTAATCTACCTCGCCAGAGAAAATATGTACCGCCCATATTTATTAGAAGAAATCTGGAGATTAAATGAAAGAGTCAGAAAAAATAAAGATTGGCTAGACATCAAAGGTGCAACATCTTCAAAGACATTTGACACCTAAAATTTTAATTAAAATGGACCCGCTAAAACAAGCTTTCCAAGAAATAAAAAAAGAAATCGACTCACTAAGAGACGAGATAGCAGAATTAAAAAATAGTCTGCAACAGCCAATTTTTGAGACAAGACCCAGATTAAAAGTCCTTGTAACCGGTGGCTCAGGTTTTATCGGAACAAATTTCATCGAATATCTTTTAACAAGTCCTGAAATAGAACAAGACATATCTGTAATTAACCTCGACAATTTAACCTACGCTGGGCAGGGAAAAAACATAGAGCACACAGGACTAGATAAAGAACCAAATTACAAATTTATAGGGGGGAACATTTCAGATAAAAAATTTATAGAAAAGATTTTCAGAACAGAAAAACCAGAAATAATTTTCAATTTCGCAGCAGAAAGCCACGTCGACAGAAGCATTGAAAGTTCAGAAGATTTTATCCTGACAAATGTCGTAGGCACAGCAAACCTGCTTGATGCCTCATTAAAAAACAATATAAAATTATTTGTTCAAATTTCAACAGATGAAGTTTACGGTTCAATAAAACAAGGGTCATTTTCAGAAAAAGATAATTTAGAGCCGAGCAGCCCATATTCTTCCAGCAAGGCAGGAGCAGAACTTGTCGCATTGTCTTATGCAAAAACTCACAACCTCCCCGTAATAATCACAAGAAGCGCAAACAATTACGGCCCCTACCAATTCCCAGAAAAAATCCTACCATTGTTTATCACAAACTTAATAGACAATAAAAAAGTCACTCTAATGTGGTCTGACGAAAACCCCGGGCTAAATGTAAGAGACTGGCTCCATGTCCAAGACAACTGCAGGGCAATCTGGTTTCTCTCACAAAACGGAACCCCCGGAGAAGTCTACAACATCTCAGGAGAAAAAGAAAAAACAAATATAGAAATGACAAACACCCTCCTTACCCACTTTAATTATGGAGAAGAAATGATTGAAAAAATTCCTCACAGAAAAGGCCACGATTTCAGATACTCAATTACAAATCAAAAATTAACAATGCTCGGTTTCCAATACCAACATCAAAATCTCGAACAAGAAATCTCGCAGTTAATTCAGTGGTATCAGGAAAACGAAGATTGGTGGCGTCCACTAAAAACATAATTATATAACCTTTTAAATAAAAAGAATCTCTAATAACCATGTTACCTAAATGGCACATCCTAATAGGATTCATATCAGCGCTTATCTTAGTCTTATTTTTCAGTCTCCCCCTAACCGCCGGAATCATCATTTTTTTCTCATCAGTTCTTCTAGATATAGATCACTATCTAATTTATATCTACCAGACAAAAAACCTGGGTCTTAAAAAAGCCTTTAACTGGGCAATTACCGAAGAAAAAATATGGTGTCAACTTTCCAAAAAAGAAATTGCAAAATACAAAATGCACATTTTTCTATTCCACGGAATAGAACTCTTCCTCATCCTGCTTATCCTTTCTCAATTCCATATTTTCTTCCAATGGGTTTTAATAGGATTTCTGATTCACATGACTGCAGATATGATTGATCTCAGATGCAAAAGATTTCCATTATATGCTAAAATATCTCCGATCCTAGTTTGGCAAAAAAATAAAAATAAAAAAGAACTGCAATAAAAATGAAAAAGACACAATTAAGTTTAGACAACTCCTTAAGGATGATTTTTAAAACATCAGTGATTATTTTTATCGGGCTTTTCTTGTCAAAAATTTTCTCTTACATCTACCGGATAGTTATTGCTAGATATCTTGGCGCTGAAATTTACGGTTTATTTTCTTTATCAATTGCTATTGTCGGATGGTTCATTGCCTTTGCATCCCTGGGTTTTGTAGAAGGAATCATTAGGTATATATCTTTTTACCGTGGCAAAAAAGATCTGAAAAAAATAAGCTATCTATATAAGTTATCTTCTACAACACTCTTAATTTCCACCATCTTCATGGCTATTCTCTCTTTCTCCTTAGCAAGATTAATTTCAATTAATATTTTTCATGAACCAGGATTAACTATTTTTCTTCAGATTTTTAGCATCCTAATTCCCTTCTGGATATTTGCAACATATTTCTTAAATATCCTTAGATCATTTGAAAAAGTAGAACAACAGTCGTTTGTAGAAAATATAATACAAAACTTTGTCAAGGTAGCTATGTTAGTTTTGTTGATTTTGCTTGGTTTTAAAACAAACGCAGTTATATTTTCCTTTTTTGCCGGGATTTTTGCCATGTTCTTAGCAGCTTTTCTTTACTGCAAATTTAAGACTCCTGAAATTTTTAAACACACAAAATTAAAATCAAAATCCAAAAAAGAAGTTACAAGAAGTTTTGTTTCTTACTCTTGGCCAGTTATGTTTTTCGGAATTATCTCAAGTGCCCTTTACTGGATTGACTCAATAGTTTTAGGAATTTTCAAATCTGCAACAGAAGTTGGTTTTTATAATGCCATAATTCCAATAGCTCTCTTACTCAATATCGCCCCCGGGATTTTCCTCCAACTTCTCTTCCCTCTGATAACCAAAGAATATTCATTAAAAAAATTTAAGGTAATAAAAGAATCCACAAAACAAATCGGAAAATGGATATTTGTTATAAATCTTCCATTTTTTATTCTTATGATTATCTTCCCTGGCGCAATTATCAATGTACTTTTTGGTGCAGAATATGTCATAGGTTCCATTGCACTAAGATTCCTTTTAATAGGTGCACTAGCCTCATCAATATTGATTATATCTCACAATATACTTTCCATGTTAGGCCGGTCGCGGATAATTCTTTTTGACGTATTAATTGCAACAATTCTTAATATAATTTTAAATATCTGGCTTGTCCCAAAACCCTTAATTTTAGGATTAGACAACTCCCTTGGAATAAATGGAGCAGCAATAGCCACAATGATTTCCACTTTAGTTTTAAATCTTTTATTTGTAATTCAAGCAAAGCATTACATGTCAATAATTCCCTTGCGAAGAAAAATGGTAAAAATTTTATTCATATCCCTAATTCCTCTATCTTTCTTACTTTTAGTAAGAAAATTTATTGAAATAAAAATTCTTTCTGCAATCATAATTACAATTATCTTCTTTTTAATTTATTTTGCCTTATTATTATTTTTCAAGGCCTTTGACAAAAACGACCTGATGATTTTATCTGGAATAAAAACTAAGTTGAAGTCCATTACAAAATTATAAATTCACAAACCCCCCAACCGCCCCACCAACCTCTCTAACTTCTTCCTCGCTTAACTCAGCAAACATTGGCAAACTCAAAATCTCTTTTGAATATTTCTCAGCAACAGGAAAATCACCCTCGCTGTAACCAAGATGCGCAAAACCAGGTTGCAAATGTATTGGAATAGGATAGTGTATCTTACTTCCAATTTCTCTTTCCTTCAAATAGTCCATCGACCTATCCCTCTTTCCAGTTTCCACTCTAATCACATACAAATGGAAAACATGCACTCTATCTTCATGGATCTTCGGTTTAACAATCCCTCCAGTTAAAACAGAATTATAAACTCCAGCCAACTTTCTCCTCTTTTCATTCCATTCATCAAGATGTTTCAGTTTCACTCTCAAAATCGCTGCCTGCATTTCATCTAATCTACTATTATAACCTTGCATTATAGAAGAATAAACTCCCTCCTGCCCGTAATTCCGAATTAATTTTAATTTCTTTGCTAGCTCTTCATCCCTAGTCACAACAGCCCCCCCATCCCCGTCCGCCCCGAGATTTTTACTCGGATAAAAACTAAAACATCCAATATCTCCCACCGGAACTTTCTTCCCCTTGTATTCTGCACCATGAGCTTGAGCACAGTCTTCAACAATTGAAATATTTTTCTCTCTTACAATTTCAAAAATCTTATCCATATAGCAAACCTGCCCATACAAATGAACCGGAATAATTGCCTTGGTCTTATCTGTAATCTTCTCTTCAATTTTATCAACATCTATCAAATAGTCCTCCCCGCAATCAACTAAAACCGGCTTAGCTCCACAAGCAACAATTGCAGAAACAGTTGGAATAGCTGTATTAGCAACAGTTATCACTTCATCCCCTGCTCCAATATCAAGCGCCTTCAAAGCCAAAAACAAAGCATCAGTCCCATTCCCAACCCCCACCCCAAACCCGCCCCCGCAATAATCAGCAAACTCTTTTTCAAATTCTTCTACCTCTTTTCCCAAAACAAACCACCCACTATCCAAAACCTTCTGAACAGCCTCCTCAACCTCCCCTTTTATCTTAGCATGCTGTCTTTTCATATCTGATAATAATATCATCCTAAAATAAATCTCAATCTATTTTTAAACCCCCCCATTTAAATTAACAACCAATTGGTAGCACTAAACCACAACAATGCGTATAAACAAAATTTTATTCAAGATTCTATGGCAGGACACCATTAACTAATCGCGAGGATGAAGTTTTTGCAGCAGGAAGAGATTTTCAGAGATCTTATGGTAACGTGGTATTTCACTATAGTCTCTTGGGTACTATGCGTTTCCTCGGAAACTTTGCACACCTTGGAGATTCTGCACAAAATCTAGTTGATTCTTACAGAAAAGCTAGTGAAGCATTAGCTCAATATCCTAATAAAAAGAGTAGCGATGATTTAAAAAAACTTGCTCGTGATTTTTGGTCTAAGCTAGAAGGATCTTGCAAAGAGTGGGGTATAGAAGTTGAACAAAGAGTAGATGAAAAGCTTATTGCTGAAGTTAAGCAAATTTTGCAAGAATCAGGAGACCCTACAGCCTAATTTTTAGTTTATCCCTTCATTATATCATACAATTATACATACTAAACCACAACAATGCTTATAAAACAACCCAATCTTTCTTTCCTGTCAAAATGAAAGGTGTAATACTCGCCGGCGGCACAGGTTCTCGAATGTTTCCATGCACAAAAGTAACAAACAAACATCTCCTTCCAGTTTACAACAAGCCAATGATTTACTACCCGCTCTTTACTTTGCTAAACGCTGGTATAAAGGAGATTATGATTGTATCAGGACCAGGACACGCAGGTCATTTTGTCAACCTCCTTGGCTCAGGAAAAGAATTCGGAGCAAAACTAAGTTACGAAGTGCAGGACGAAGCAGGAGGAATAGCACAAGCTCTCGGTTTAGCAGAAGATTTTGCAGACCAAGGCCCTGTCGCAGTGATTCTCGGAGATAATATTTTTGAAGATAATATCCAAGATTATCTTGCAGAATTCGAACAAAATCAAAATCAGCAAGGAGCTCGAATCTTCTTAAAGGAGGTCGACATAAAAGGTGCCAAGAGATTTGGTATAGCTTTAGTAGAAGGAGATAAAGTAAGTTATGTAGAAGAAAAACCAGAAAACCCAAAATCAAATCTTGCAATGACCGGTCTTTACATGTTTGACGCTCAAGTTTTTGATATGATTAAAACCTTGAAACCATCCGGGCGCGGCGAACTAGAAATAACAGATACAATAGATTATTATGTTCAAAAGGGAAAATGTTATTTTAACAAGGTAGAGGGTTTCTGGTCAGACGCCGGAACTTTTGAATCACTAAACAATGTAAGCAACCTGATCAGACAAAAAGAATCAGGCTCAGAACAAGGTCAGGAAATAAAAAAAGATATATCAAAAGATTTTCAAGGAAAAAACATCCTAATAACAGGCGGCTTAGGTTTTATCGGAAGCAACCTAGCTCACAAATTAGTTAAATTCAATCCAAATAAAATCACAATTGTGGATTCATTAGTAGAAGGTTTAGGCGGAGATCCAAATAATGTAAAAGAAATCAAAGACAAGTTAGAAATTTATTCTGGAGAAGAAGGTAATATAAAAAATATTGAAAAAATGAAACCCCTTATTCAAGAAGTAGATTATGTTTTCAATCTTGCTGGCTCTTCTAAACACACTGGCTTAGACGAAAAAGAACTTAATTTTGATTCTGAAGTAAATTTCCACGCACAAACACAATTTTTAGAAGCAATAAGACAAGTTATGATAGAAAATCCAGAAAAAAAACTTTCTATTGTTTTTGCTGGAACTCGCGACCAGTATGGAAAAATCCCTTACCAAGATCTCCCAGTAAAAGAAGATTATTCATCCCAAAGCTTAACAGACTACCAGTCAGTCAGCAAAAACGCAATAGAGTCCCACCACACAATCCTTCATAATGTCCTGCAAGAAAAAGGCATAACAGGAATAAAAATCACTTCCGCTAGATTAACTAATACTTACGGACCAAAACAATCAATAAAAGCTAATTCGGCAGCCCCCACTTTTATTCAAAAGGCTTTGACTAATGGAACAATTGAACTCTGGGGCGGCGGAGAAGTTCTACGAGACTTTAATTATGTTGATGATGTCGTAGACGCTTTACTGCTTTTAGGAATCTCAGAAAAAACCGGAGGCCAGATATACAATCTTGGTTGTTGTATTGAAGCTAACGGAGAAATAGCTACTCTCAGTGGCGGAAATTTAAAAACAATAAAAGAATTCGCAGAAGCTGTAATCAAAATTGCAGGCAGCGGTCAGATAAAGACAATTCCATATCCCCCAGACAGAAAAAATATAGAACCAGGTCATTTTTGCTCAGATATTGCAAAAATCGCAAAACTCGGCTGGACACCTAAAACAAGTTTAGAAGATGGCATAAGAAAAACTATTGATTTTGTGAAGTCATGTCAAGAACCAATGATTTAAACCGTCACAACTATTAAGAATTCGCAAATTTAATCATGCAAAGATCATATCAAAATGTACTTGTTCTACTAATTTTTTCAAATCAGGGGTGTTAAGGTTGCTAACAGATCCCTTGCAATATGCGAGAATACTATCGATACCCCCTTGATAGTTTGGTCCTGCACAAAAAGGCCGATGATGTTCTTTTAGTAATGGAAGACAGTTCATTAAACTACTTATTAATGGCGGATGAATTTCACCTTTATCAAATTCTTCCTTAATAAAATAAAAATATGCTTCTGCACCTGTACCAAATTTAAGTTGTATAGGACCCTCTTGTAAATCTTCAAGAAATGCTGCTTCCCTCTCAGAATATGAATCGCTCTGTTCTGATGGATCAGCTCTTGGTCTTTCACAAACTTCATTTGCCATAGATATTGACTAAAAATACCCTTTAAATAATTTTCCCAAAATTTTCACCCCAAGTGAGTAGAGAACCACCCACCCCGCCCCCTAACACAAAACTACTCACTAACCAACTCCAGAATTATCCACCCCGCCCAGCAAACTAATTTCCTCACCTAAAAATTCTCCTAAATCATCTTTATATTCAAAACCCAGCCTGCCGAATTTATCACAAGCAACTTCATAAGATTTCTGATTTAGCAAAGGCGATTTTGTAATTGTAACTTTCAAATCAGATTTATGCTTCTTAATTGCCTCAACAATCTCATTCACAGTATAATTCTTAGTCAGCACATTATAAAGTTCTCCCGGCTTTCCGTGTTTTTCAACAAACTCATATGCACGAATAGCATCACTCAACCCAAGATAAGGCCGCTTACTACTAAGAGCAGAATCCCAAAGTGTCAACGGTTTATTCATACAAGCCAGCCACACAAACTTATTAACAGCAGTATGAAACCGCATCCCAATACTCTTCCCGTAAATAGTGCCCTTCCGTAAAACAAAAGTCTGAATCCCGTTTTTCCCATTAGCATCCTGCACAATTTTTTCAGATTCTAATTTATAAACAGCATAAGGACTTGAAGGATTCAAATCTTCCATTGCAGTATTCTCATCCACCACCCCAGCCGCCTCCCCATACACACTTGTCGAAGAAGGAAAAATAAATTTCTTAACACCTGCATCAATCGCAGCATTCAAAACATTCTGAGTTCCAATCAGATTAACCTTCTTACACTCTTCTGGTTTGTCAATTGTCTCAGGAGCATTTGTCATAGAAGCAAGATGAATCACAACATCAATCCCAACCATCACTTTTTTCAACAATTCCAAATCACCAATATCCCCCTCAATAAATTCAACCTTCACATGAGTTTTAGGTAAATCAAAAAGCGAACAATATCTTTCAGTAGATAAATTATCAAGAATTCTAATCAGCTCAATATCCTCCCTCTTAACATATTCCTGAATCAATGCACTCCCTACATGCCCTGATGCCCCTGTTATAAGGAATTTAAGTTTTTTTTGTTTGTTCTGGTACTTTAATTTTTCAACATCTACTCTTATAGAATCAATTTCATTTTTTAAATTTCTCAACTCAGGATTAAGGTAATCCATTAAATTATTCTTTTCTTTTTATTTAAAAGATTATGTATACTTAAACATACAGTTTCTAAAAAAAGAAATTAATAAGTTTTTTCCAAAACATTAAAATGTTGTTGGGAACTCATAATCCTGACCCCTAGAAGTATCATAAATCTTAATCCCTAAACCATCCCTATTTAGTCTTTCAACAGTATCATAAATATCTAAATTGTCTCCAGTAAGAGCTTCATAACCCCAAATCAAGCCCGCCGCACTTTCACCAATCAATGGAATCTCTCTTACATCATCAGGCCTGTAATTCGCAGTGTCTACTCTTGATAATCTTCCCTGATTACTAATTAATTCTTTTAAATGCTCAAAAGGAACAAATCTGTATTCTGCTCCCTCTGGTAACATTAAATCAGAACTTCTTGCTTTTAATTGTCCAGTAGTTGAAAAGTACATTTCTAATGAATTCCAATCAGCCCCTAAGAAATCTTGCTGTGGTTTGTAGTCTACATCTTCCCTACCAATTCCAAATTGTTCTGTGATTTCTCTTGCTCTTGCTTCTAATTGGTCTTTAATACTAAAAAGCCTTGGATCCTGAGCATATTTAGGATCATCACATTCTGATCTTGGAGCAAAAGCCATAGAAGCCATATAACCACAAGGTTCATGAATCAATATATTAGGGCAATGAACATACGGAGACCTTCTCTGGAAAATTACTTTTGCATCCTCTGTTGCAGTTAAAAATCCAACAGATAAAGAAGGATTAAATCCTAATTGAGGTGCAAAAGGCTTCCCCTGTTCAATAGCTGTATTCATCCCATTAATGTAATGAAAAGGCATTGATCCACATTCTACAACATCACAACTTTCAGCATTATCACCATTAAGGGTGCGACCAAAACCAACTCTATTAGCAAAAGCAACCCAAGAACTTTTCCATCCTTTTTCTGCTCTAGGAGCCCATTCAGATTCAACAAATTCTTTTAATCCAGGATTTAATTCAACTGGGATATCATTTCCAATAACTTCCAATTTTCTTCCACTAAAGGGATAAACATCAATCCAAGCACCTTGTCTTGCCATCAAAAAAGTTAAGAAAAATCATTTATAAGTATTGTTGTGGTCGAACATATATAATAGAAATATATTTTTAACTTCTTCCTTTTCCCAATCCTACCCATAACTGTTGAGCAAGCTGAGGATTAGCCACCCTCATCAAAGGAGATAGCGGTCTTCCAAACTCTCTCCATTTTTCATGTCTAACAATCTGCCCATTCTGCCCTACTAAACAACCTCCCACACTATCTAATAAAACATATTCAGCCGGAGGTTCAAAAACCCCTTTTGCAATAACTCCTCCAACAGCATCT
Source organism: Candidatus Pacearchaeota archaeon (assembly GCA_002690445.1). The sequence continues at coordinate 18,595 of NZER01000347.1, read as the reverse complement.
ACTTTACCTAAAACTAAATCCAAACACATTGCAGCACTAGAGTTTAATGCCCTCAAATTTTTATGTCCCATTGTTTGCAAAGGCATTGTAAAATTTTCACGCACAACATTCCCAATTTCATCCAAACCAGAAGTAACTCCACTAGCATGTTCATACAAATCAGGATCATCTAAATAAATTTTAGTTTTTTGTCCTAATGGTTCTCTTTCTATTGGCCCAATTTTTCTTACATTGTCTTTTGTCTTATAAGGATTTTCACGCAAAAATGCATAACCCCGCCCCCGGCAAGCCCATAAAACTCTTTTTGTAGTAAATTCTGTTAACCCCCCAAAAACAAAATCAGAATATCTTGGCTCAAGATTATCAGCAATTGCAAGCATTGTTCCACCTCTTGCCTGAGGATCTAATTTCAAAGCACTACTACCATCAAACCCATCCAAAACAGCAAGATATTTTGGATTAGGCACAATGTCAACTTCTCCATGCTCTTCTGCTACAACCCGTGCCGGGAATCCATATTTTTTAAAACAACCAATCACAGCTTCTTCAGATTCCCAATCACCTCTTAATGATCTATCTCCCCCTACCCCATTATCTACAAAGTCATTAATCTCACCTGATTTATAAGGAGAATCTGAAACAAGCAACCTTTGACTATTATAAGCCCACATAATAGCCTTGAATCCTCTATCATCGATTTCTATCTCTTGTTCATTCATTTTTATTCAAGTAAAATTTAACAGTCCGCCCCAACCCCTCCCCAAACCCCACTTTAGGCTCCCACCCCGTCGCCGCCTGAAACTTGTCAGAATCAGCAATAAAATTCCTTTTATTTATCTCGTTTTCTTCCCCAGGAAACGGCACATGCGTTATCACCACCTTTTTGTCAGTCAAAGATTCAACAATCTTCTTTATCTTTTCAACAACTTCATTAAATGTCTTCCCCTCCCCGCTCCCTAAAACATAAACTTCTCCATTAGTTTTATCAGACAATGCTGCTAAAATAAAAGCATCAATATAATTTTGAACATAATTATAATCTCTAATAAAATTCCCTGCACCATAAACAGTTAGCTCCTCCCCCCGCAGCGCCCGCCCAACCATAAAATTCAAAACCCCCCGCCCCGGATTGTCAATTCTCTGCCCTTCGCCGAAAACATTAGACAATCTCAAAACACAAGTTTTCAACCCGTGAATTTTATTATAAACATAAAAATATTTTTCAGCAGCCAGCTTATGGATTTCATAAACAGACAGCGGGTTTTCTCGAATCTCTTCATTAGCTGGCATCTCGTTAGTCAATCCCACAACCGTCACTGTGCTGGCAAAAACAATCTTGATTTCCGGATTGTTCTTCCTGCAGCATTCCAAAATATTAATCAAACCAATCAAATCATTTTCAACATCTGCCCGCGGATTTGTCATCGATTGCTTCAAATCAGTCTGCCACGCAAAATGAAACAAATAATCTTTTCCATCAATCGCCCCATTAACATCTTCTTCTTTTGTCGAATCTCCAGAAATAATTTTTATTTTATCCTTGATATTTTCAACTCTCTCTAAATTTTCATCAGGCAAAACAAAAATACTAACCTCTGCTTTCAAATCAACCAACCTCTTAGTAAGATTACTCCCAATAAAACCCGCCCCGCCGCTAATCAAAACCTTTTTCCCTTCAACCCCCGCAAAATCAAATTCCATAAAATCCACAACATCAAACCCCTTATAAAGATTATTATAATCCACCACAACAAAGTATATACCAAATCACAATAATCTATTTAAACTATTTTTTAGCTGTCTTTTCATGGAGTTAGAAAGAAAAGAGTGCCCAATATGTTACACGCAAAATTTAGTAGAATTCGTAAACTTCGGACAAATGCCAATTGCAAACGCTTTTTTAAAAAAAGAACAAGCTTTCCAGCCAGAATTCAAATACGAAATGGCTGTCGGTTTCTGCGAAAACTGTAAAATGGTCCAGCTCATTAATATTGTCCCATATGATAAATATATCGTCCCTGACAAAACAGGAAAAACAAATTATGCGTTTTTCTCTTCAACTTCTAAATTTATGGAACAGCACTTCGCAGAAATTGCTCGCGAAATAGAAAAAAAGTTTTTAGAACCAAACTCGCAAGTTTTAGAAATCGGAAGCAACGATGGAATATTCTTAAAAGCATTTAAAAAACATTCTACTCTCGGAATCGAACCATCAAACAATGTAGCAGATGTAGCAAAAAGTTTAGGAATAGAAACAATCACAGACTTTTTTTCTGAAAGTTTAGCAAGAAAAATCGTCGAACAAAAAGGCAAATTCAAAACAATCTTTTCAGCAAATGTAATCCTTAACATAATTAATATCCATGATTTATTTCGCGGCGTCAATCACTTGCTGGAAGACAACGGAGTCTTTATTTTTGAAGACCCTTACATAGTGGACATTTTAGAAAAAACATCCTACGATCAAATTTACGACGAGCATGTCTGGTACTTCTCCCTCACTTCTTTATCAAATTTATTAGCAATGCACGGCATGGAAATTTTTCACGCGCAAAGAGAATGGGTTCACGGCGGCTCAATGCGAGTCTATACCTGCAAAAAAGGAGTTTATGAAAAAACAGAACAATTAAAAAAATACTTAGAAGAAGAACGCCAAAAAAAAATCCACGAAATCGAACCTTATATTGAATTTGCTAAAAGAGTCCATAAATCAAAACAAGAACTTTCATCTTTACTAAATAGTCTAAAATCCCAAGGCAAAAAAATCGTCGGCTATGCAGCTGCTTCAAAAGGCACAATCGTTTTAAATTATTGCGACATCGGAAAAGAAACCCTAGATTACATTTCAGATTCAACACCATTTAAACAAGGACTCTACAGCCCAGGAAAACACATTCCAATTGTCTCTCCAGAACATTTTCACCAAGACAATCAGGCAGATTACGCACTCTTAAGCGCTTGGAATCACGCTAAAGAAATAGTGGGCAAAGAAAAAGAATTCATAGAAAGAGGAGGACAGTTCATTGTTCACTACCCCGAAGCAAGAATCCTCGACCCAAAAGAATTTGAAGAAACTGAAACAGAAAATAAATCAGAAGATATAGAAAAAATCCAATCAGAAAAAATAAATGAAATTCAAATCAAACCGCTAAAAATCTTTGCAAACGACCAAGGATATTTATTTGAAACTCTCCGCGCCGACGATGAAATTTACAACGGACAATTCGGGCAAAATTTAGTCTCTACAGTTTATCCCGGCATAATCAAAGGGTTTCATCTCCATGAAAAACAAACAGATTATACAACTTGTATAAAAGGTAATTTAAAATACATCGCAGTCAAACCAAATCAAGATGGAACAGCAACTTTCCAAACATTCGTTATAGGAGAAAAAAACCCGGCCATGATAAAATGCCCTCCCGGAATCTGGCACGGCTACACACCAGTCGGAAACAAAGAAGCAATGGTTCTCCACACATTAGACAAAACATTCAACCCGCAAGACGACGACACACAGCGAAAAGACCCTTTCGAATTCGGAGATGTCTGGACTCCTAAGCATGGTTAGCTGAACTTGTACAACAGAAAATCAAAAGAAAAAAATTCTAGAAAGAAAAGAATTTTAAACAAGAAAATCCTAAAAAAGATATGGCAAAAAGACAAAGAATTAAAGGGGGGGATGATGAAGTCAGAGAGAAAAACACATCTGCTGGAAAAAAAGGAATAATAAGAAAAGGCTCTAAAAAAAGCATGCCTTATATTAAAGCAAAAGAAGCAATAAAAAGATTAAGGTCAAGAACCTAAAATGTTAAGTAGGGAAAACAGAATAGATATTACTACTATAATTATTGCTTCTATGTCAACAATTCTTGGACTAATAATTAGTTTTATTTTGCCAAATGTCCAAATATTAATTCTTACAATACTGACAATTTTATTACCAGTTATTTATCAGATAGGAAATATTTGTTCTAAAGAATCTGTGAGAAGTCAAACTAAAAATGATTTGAATATCCTTGAAGAAGCTGTTGAAGATTTAGAGTATGAAAACAACCTTCTAAATGAAGAACTCAGAAGAAAATTAGAATAATTATTTCTTCCCATTCAAAACTTCCTTATTCCGCATGCTCTCTCTGTCAAAAAGAAACCCCTTCCAAAAACCATAAATATAAATCAAATGAGGAAACAGAGAAATTAAAACATAACCCGGAAATAAGTCTGCATGATTTTTAGCAGGAAAAATAAAAAGAGGAAACAAACCTAAAAAAGGAATAGCCCTAATAAATCTCGACCAAAAAAAACTAATTCTTGTCCCATACAATTTCACAAGTTTCCCATTGGCCTCAGCATAATTGTATATCATTTTTATTTTTCTTTCATCAGATAAGTGGTGCAGGTGGTCTACAATACTTCCCGGGTGCACAACTTTTCCTTTTTTTATTAACTTCATATACAAATCCGCATCAATAGCAACAGTCTTTGGATCTTCATTAAACAAACCCAATTCAATCAGATCTTTTTTCCGATAAGCACAAGCTCGCGCATCCATCATAGGCCGCCTCACACCTAATTCACTAATAGAAAGCATTCTTGTCAAAAAAGAATACTCGTTTTTCCAAAATTCCTTAGGCAAATTTAAATCAGAAACACTCACAGAAACTTTTTCATCCTCCAATGGTTTAATCAGTTTCTCCAGCCACCTATTCCCATGAGGAACACAATCCTGCGCCAGCGTCACAACAATTTCTCCCTTAGCTTTTTTTATCCCCTTGTTAAGAGAAACAGCCTCCGGATTATTCCACATTTCAATAATCTCAGATTTAACTGTCTGTTTTTTAATCATCGCCTTAACTTTTTCAAAAATTTTTTCATTTGGCGTATAAACTGGGATCACAATACTAACACGGATTTTTCCCTTTTCAACCATATTGGAAAATATCAGATAACCTTTATAAGTTTATCATAAGATAAATTTATAAACTTCTCCAAAACCTAATAACCATGACAGCAAATAAACTTAGTAAAAGATGGCAGCTCGCTCATGTAAATGAGCAGGATTTTTGGAAAAATGAAACAACTGAATCTCTTCTAGATTATTCAAAAAAACATTATCAAAGAAAAACAGATATACTCTTAAAAAGATTTAGCCATCATATAAAACTCAATGACAAGACAAAATTTTTGCAAGTCGGATGCGGTCCAGCAGATGTAATAAACTGCATAAAAATAGGGGAAAAACATTCCATAGACCCACTAGCAGATTTTTGCAAATCAAAATTTAAACTTAATTATGAGGATACGCATTTGATTCAGGGAGTTGGAGAAAATCTTCCATATAAAGATAATTATTTCGATATTATTATTTTTTCAAACGTCCTCGACCACACAGATAACCCAAAAAAAGTTTTATCAGAAATAAATCGCGTTCTCAAACCAAACGGAATCCTTTATTTTGAATCTCATTTTCATCAGAAAGGTTTCCTATTACTTGCAGATGCATACGGATTTTTTAAAAAAACATTAACAGGAAAAATATTCAACCCATGCCACCCCCACATGTTCCAGTTTAAAGACCTAAAACAATTAGTTTCTTCCAAGTTTGAAATTGTTTTTGAAAAAATTGCAGAAGATATAGAAAAAGAAATTAAAAATTTAAAAGAACTAAGAGAATTTAGAAAAAATCAGAAAATTACAATAAAAATTCCTGCAATTTTTAGTTTAGTCGGCGGAATCAATTACACATGTATTTGTAAAAAGAAAACCTAATTTTTGAATTCTGAAACTTTCCCAGACTCATACTTAGACAGAAATTTGGCAAGCTTTTCAAACAATTCAAAATCATCTAAACAATCCATTGTTGCCGGATGAATCAGCAGAACACTCGGAATATTATTTTTTTCATTCTCACTAATTCTCTTCTTAACAATCTCAAACCATTCGTCCGGTCTTATCCTCCCCTTAGTGCAGCTCGCAAAAGGATTCCTATTTTCAGGTTTTAAATTCCCATAAATAATTGTGTTCTGATCAACAGGAATATTAATTGGCAGATGAGTTATGCCATTTTTATCTTTGAAAGATTCTTGCTCCCCAAGCAAATCAGAAACAAACCCCACCCCACCCCGCAACAATAATTCAAAAGTTTTTTCACTGCTTCCAAAAGCATGAGTTCTCCATGAAGTCATCTTTAGCCCAGCTCTTTCAAAAGCTTTTCTTGTTTTTTGAATGTCTTTTTTCTGATATCTTGCCGCGCCGTAAACACAGCCATGAAATTTACGATTTAAATAACTTGTAAAAACTCCCAACTTACCAAAATTATCATAAGTATGCCCCCCAATCTCAACATCGTAGCCCAACAACTCTTTAATTTTTTCTGGAAATTTATCTAACAAAAAACCATTAAGAAAAAGCGTTGATTTTAATTTATATTTTTTTAATATTTGCAAATATTTTATAGCTGAGTTTAAATCATTATTTTTAAGATTTTTAGATTCAAAACTTCCCTTAATTGCCTTATGCACATCACAGGTAATATATATCATTTTAAATTTAACTTACATCCCCCCCAGTACATTTTTTGCAGATTTCTAATCTATAATCCCTTCCGCATCCAAGATTAAGTTTTTTCATTTTCATTTTTTAGGGAGAGGTTTTAAAAAACCCCACACTCTTGTCCAAAAAATATTTTTTAAGGAACGTTCCATTGATGAACCAGTAATGCAAGTATGGGTGCAATCACATTCATGGTTTTTAATTTTTTTGAAAATCTCTTTTGCTTCTTTTGTTTGCAATAAATCTTCAGGACGATTCTTAAGAAGGGATCCAATTTTTGGTTGCAGCTCACAGATCCTTGCACTTCCATCACTCTCAATTACAAAATCCGTTGTACCAGCCATGCACGGGAAAGGCCAAGGCTTCCCATCTAAAATCCGATTCTGATTCCGGATAAATTCCTTTACCTTCATATTTTGATGCAATCGTCGGAAAAATGAAAATTTCTTAGTGTGGTTCTTATTAGCCTTATATCTCAATCGATTAATTTTTTTCAGTTTTCCTACTGTTGGAGGACCAATCATTTTTTGATGATCCCCCCGAATAATATCAAATGCCTGGAATGTAACTGGTAGCTTTCTTACAAATTTCATAAATTTTTCTAAGTTGTCATAATTTTTATTTGTAATAACAGTATTTACCACAATTTGTTTAAAATTAGGATAACTTTTCTTTAAAACTGCTAATTTTTTGATTAAATCAACTGTTTTCTTAAAACCTCCAGGCACCCCACGAATGTAATCATGTTCATTTTCTAAGCCATCTAAAGAAGCGCAGAGTACAAAAGAAACATGAGAATTTTCCTTCAAAATTTTCTCAAATCTGTCAGTTATATCTACAAGACAGTTAGTCGGAATAAAAATAAATTGCGCATCTGTATACTTAACAAGAATCTTGATTACCTCATCTAAATCCTGCCGTATAAATGGTTCTCCCCCAGATAAGACAATCGCATGGATATTATGAAACTTAGAAAAAATATCTTCTATTTGTTTTAATGTCAGATTTTTTGTCTTATGTAAAGACTTCCAATAAAAACAATGTTTGCATCGGGAGTTACAGTGTGTTGTCACAAAAAAGAATAAATTCCTCATTGATTTATCCTTTATTTGGCGAATATAATTAAAAACTCTATTATTGCCAACCATTCTCAATCGCAGAGGAAACCAGATTTCTTGAAAAAGTTTTTTATCAGTTATTTTTCTTGTGTGGAAAACTCTTCGCCTTTTTTCCATTATTTTTTTCCAATTTTTTAAGATCCAAAAATAAGCACTCGCACTTGCCTTAATATTTTCATTAAAAGCATTACAAATTAAACTCGGTATAATAATCAGAGAATTAAATAATATTGTTCTCACCTCAAAACTTTTGAGCAGCGTCATTATACGATTTTTGATTGCATGGGCGCGGATAAAAATCTGAGGCTGTCTTGAAACTGTAGCATGAAACAAATGTTCACCAATTAAATCAGGATTATATATCACTTTCCACCCAGCCAGATTTGCTCTTAAACCAAGATCAGTATCTTCATAGCTATAAAAATAATCTTCATCAAAGCCACCAATCTCATCGATCATCTCCCGCCTCATAATTGCTGCAGCTGAAACAACATAAGAAACTTGTTTAAAAGTATCATATTTTGGCGCATCTTTTTTTTCATGCCCAATATCTCCAGAAACCATAGCTCTCGAAACAAATCCCCCTGCAGAATCAACAAACCCCTTTTTATTAGTCAGCTTACTGCCGCAAATCCCGACATCTGGGTGTTTATCCATATACTTCATCGCAATTTTAATCCAATCTTTTGTAAGAACCACATCGCTGTCTAAGGTGATAATATATTCTGAATCAGACTGTTCAATTCCAATGTTTCTCTTTTTAGATGGTCCAGTTTTAGGCACATCAATAAAATTAACCCAAGGATAGTCTTTTTGAATAAAATCACTAGTCCCATCATTAGAATCATTATCTAATAAATATGTTTTGAAATTTTTATAAGACTGGTTTTTTAAACTATCTAATAACTTCGCGAGAATATCCCGATTATTATGAGATACAATAATTACATCAGCCCGCGATTTTGGTTTCGTCATTTTGCATTCTCCATCCCAAAAAAATCTATAGTCTTTTTTAAACCTTCGTTAAGACTGATTACCGGCTCCCAGCCAATTAATCTCTTTATCTTAGAATTATCACATACTATTTTCTTCCCTTCTTCTCCAAATCGCGATTCAACAGAGATTTTTTTGTCCAAGTTTTTTTCAATTAAATTTACAACCTCCCCCAAGGAAACTAAATTCCCAGATCCAATGTTAATCACCTCGCCATTACAGTTATCAGATTCCGCAATTTTAATAAATACAGCAACAACATCAGCGATATATAAAAAATCCCTTTTTATATTAGGAGAACCTAATTTTACACTCCCCGTACTAATAGCATCACTTATCAGCGAAGGGATAACTGCCTTAGTAGACTGTCTCGGCCCGTAAACATTAAATAAGCGAAGAGTAATCACAGGCATTTCATAAGAATTATAATATGCTTCAGCAATTTTCTCAGCGCATATTTTAGATGCTGCATAAGGAGACAATGCTTTTAATCTTATTTCTTCACTCACAGGAGCAACTCCCGGATTTCCATAAACCTCTGAACTTGAAATAAGAATAATCTTTTCCACTCCCCTCCCCTTGCAAACTTCCAAAATATTTAATGTTCCAATAGAATTAGTTTGGAAATACTCCGTCGGCATTTCATAAGAATCTTTCACAGAGATTAAACCTGCTAAATGAAAAACAATATCAACACCCTCAGCAGCTTTTTTTACCTCATCTTTATTTCTCAAATCCCCGATAAATATCTCAATCTGCTCAATAATTTCTCTTGAGAAATTTTTTAGCTCATTTGTTTTTTCAAAAATTCTAACACTTGCTCCCAATTTCACAAGTTTTTCAACAAGATGACTCCCAATAAAACCTGCCCCGCCAGTAACTAAAATTTTTTTATTTGCTATTTGCATTTTTATAAGAGGGTACAATTTCTGCCAATTTATTTCTTAAAATATCCCGCGCTCCAAATGATAGTGCTCTATTAATTTCTTTTAATTTATTCATTAAGTTCTTTTTGTTTACACTAAGTGATTGGGTTATAAATATCCTCTCATTTTTTGTTTTCTTCAACCCCTCTTGTTCAGTCAACAGTTCTTCGTAAAGTTTTTCCCCCGGTCTTAGCCCAATATACTTAATTTTAATATCTTTTTCTGGAACAAGACCATAAAGCTTAATCAACTCTTTTGCAATGTCTAAGATTTTATAGGGTTCACCCATATCCAAAACCATAATATCCTTATTTTCTCCAATCGCCCCAGCCTGAATAACCAATTGCGCTGCTTCCGGGATTGTCATAAAATATCTTGTTATCTCAGGATGAGTAATTGTAATAGGCCCCCCCCGTTCTATTTGTTTTTCAAATAACGGAATAACACTTCCAGTACTACCCAGCACATTACCAAATCGCACAGTGATAAACCTAGTTTTCTTGTCAAATAACTGGCAAACCATTTCAGCAATTCGTTTTGAAGCTCCCATAACACTCGAAGGATTAACAGCCTTGTCAGTAGAAATCAAAACAAAATTTTCTACATTATTTTTTTCTGCAATTGAAGCAAGATTATAAGTTCCAAAAATATTATTTTTAATAGCCTCACTTTCATTCGCTTCCATTAACGGAACATGTTTGTAAGCTGCAGCATGAAAAACAATATCGATTTTATTTTCCCTAAATAACCCTTCTAATCTTTCCTTGCTTCTCACATCCCCTATAACAGACTTTAAACAAATTTCATCACCATAAATATCTCTTAATTCCTGATCTATTTTATATAAATTATACTCACAGTTATCAAGAACAATCAAAACTTTTGGCGACAGCTCTGAAATCTGCCTGCACAATTCAGAACCAATAGAACCCCCTGCCCCAGTAATTAAGATTGTTTTTTCCGAAATATATTTTTTTATTTCCTTAAAATCAATTAAAACTGGTTTTCTTTGAAGCAAGTCTTCCATATTAATTTTTCTTAAAGGTTTAATCCAAGGCAATCCAGTTTTCCAAGTTTTCATCACTTCATAAGTGCCAGGAAGAATCTTGATTTCAACACCACACCCTTCGCATAAATTGATAACTTCCTTTAATTTTAGTTTGCTCAATGAAGGAATAGCTATGATAATTTCCTCAATAGATTTTTCTGAAACTATTTTGAGAATGTCACATATCTTTCCTAAAACAGGAATGCCAGAAATTTTCTTATTTAACTTTTTATTATCGTCTATAAAGCCTATAATTTCATATTTAAATAATGGATTCTTCTGGATCTCTCTTAAGAGGAGTCCTCCAGCTTCTCCAGCCCCTACAATAAGCAATTTTTTACATTTTAGTCTCATTTTCCATCAAACCATAACTCGCTTTTAAGCATTATTGTCCCAAAATATATATAAACCCTCATTATAGACAACCAATATGAACAAAAAAATCTGCTTTTTCAGCACCTGTTTTGTCGAACTCAAACAAATAAGAATGGAGCAATTTGAAAAAATACTTCCTAAAAATGTGGAAATATTTCTTTTTACTTTTAAAAAATATAATAAATATAACAAACAAAAATTAAAAAGAACAAAAATCATAGAAGTAAAGAGCAATAGTAAAAAAGATTTTATTCTCCAACTCCGGGATTTTTGCAAAAAAAATAAAATAAATCTCTTATTCAACTTAGGAACTCCTCACGAAAGTTTTGGCTCTCTGATAGCCACAGCATTCACACAAACAGATTATTTTATTAACATTTATAGCAACCCTATAGATGCTCCATTTGCATATAAAAAATTTTATCAAAAAATCATACCCCTAATAAAAACAATATCCTTAGTAATACCATTTGCTTTTTCAAAAAAAATTATGTGTGTAAAAGATGTAGGTAAAAGAATCAGACAAACTTTTCCTTTTTTAAAACATAAGGTCAAACCAATATCATTAATTATGGATGAAAAATTATTTCGTAAAAAAAATAAAGACGCAGCAAGAAAAAAATTAAAACTACCTGAAAAAAAAGACATTTTAATTTTTGTCGGGCGAGTTGAATATCTCAAGGGTTCGGATTTTCTTTATTCTATTATCAAAAAAAATCCAGATAAATTGTTTATCATTATTAGCAAAGTTCTAGACCAAAAATTTCTCTCTTCCCCACCACCAAACACCCTCCTACTAGATTCAGCCTCACCCCAAGACCTATCAGATTATTACAATGCATCTGATTTATGCCTTCTCCCAAGCAGAACAGAAGGTTACGGTTTAGTTTCCCGAGAATCAATGCTGTGCAAAACACCAGCCCTTGTTTCAAACATTCCCTCTTTAAGAGCAATTGACAATGTAATCAAAGCAGAATTAAATCCAGAAGATTTTCAAAAAAAGATTAACTGGTTTTTCTCTTTATCACAAAAAGAAAAACAAGAATTAGGCAGAATATCTCGGCAAGGCATAGTTAAAGAAACATCTTTCAAAAACTTAAAACATGTGTGGAGAGATGTTTTATTAAATTAAACTCTAGCCCTGCCTATTTCTCAAATGCTCAGCATATAACAAAAGTGCTCCAGCCCCAATCCCAGAAAAAGCTTGTGGCTGAGCTTCAACCGTGTGCTCTAATGCATCAGGATCATTTGGAAAACCTATAATAGGAAAGTGCTCCCATGCATCTCGCGGAAGCCCCCGATTTCCCAGATTTGCCTTAGCTACTTCTTTTGATGCACCTTCAGCTCGCAATGAATTATAAATCCGATTTGCCTTTATATTTTCTCTCTGAATAGAAGCAAGCGATGCTTGGGTAGTTAAGTAGTTAACAAACTTAAGACCAGTAGGCCCTGGTTTAAATGCTTCAAAAACACCAATAGGTCTTTGATCAAGAATCCTAAAATTTCCAACCTCTTCTTCAAATTCTCCTAAAATAGTATCTGTAATCGGATCTGTCTCATAACCTGGTTTAAATGTCACACTACCACCCGGAGGACAACCATATAATCCAGATGCAAATCTGTCAACCTTTTCCGGAGTGGCATCCCTGCCCCTAAAACCAACTAAAACCTGATTATCAGATGTAATTGTTACCCCAATTGCAGCTAGCTGAAAAAATGAATCTGAAGGAATCTTTCCTGCTCGCGCAGCTAAAATATCAGCAGAAGTCACCCAATTTATCTCTAATGGCTCATCTACATTAGATTCTAATACTCCCGGATTAGAAAGATTAGCAACTTTTTCTCTAAAACTAGGTTTTATATCATAATGCTGAAAAAGAGCATCATAATCCGGATTCCCATCAGCTCCAGAAAAATAAAGATCCCTACTGGGTCTTCCTTCAAAATCTGCTAATTCATCTCTTACTCCCCATTTTGGTGGTTCCTCAAACACTCTTACTGTCCTAGCAAGCTTTTCTGCTTTTGCCATAACCCTAAGCAATAATTCCACTTTTTAAATATTATTCTGATAGACTATATAACTCAATAAGGCGGCTGATAAAAAGAGTTAGTATGGGAATCTTTTACATCTTTTTCCTCACCACCCAATTTTCCCTTTTCTTTCTCTGGTAAATTATTATCCCCATAAATTTTCTTCTTCAATGTTTCATCCATCTTCTTCTTCAATGTTTCATCCCCCCTTTTCTTTAGCTCTTCTAATTCTTTTTCTTTCTCTAAAATTTCAGCTCTTTTCTCATCCAGAATCTCATTTATCCTTGTTGAAGAAATATCCTTAGTATATGGGAAATAAATAACTTTCACCCCCACCGCTTTAAATTGATCTTCAATTTTTTGCCATTTTTCTGTCCCATACCAGTCATCACCAACAAACATAACATCAAATTTTAATTTTTTCCATGCTTCAAACTTATCCATATTTTCCTGCGGAATCACAGTATCAACATATTTGCAAGATTTAACAACTTCAACTCGCTGGTCATAAGGAATCACCGAAGTTTTATATTTATATCTCACAAGTTCATCTGTACTAACAGCCACAATAAGATGGTCGCACATTGATTTTGCATTTCTCAAAAGATTAGCATGGCCAATATGAAACAAGTCATACACACCAGCAGTATAACCCACAATCGGTTTTCTCTCACCCATAAATAAACTCTGAAGAAAAGCTTTTTAAGTATTATTATAGTAAAGAATATAGAAACCTTATTAAAGAAAATTTAACAATACTTACCATGAAAACAAAACCAAAGTTTGATCTGAAAAAATCAATTTCCCCCAATAACAGCGTTTATCTGTCAAAATTGCTCGACCCATATACTGCGCACATCGCAAAATTTGTTTATAATATAGGTCTTTCTGCAGATTTAGTTACTCTTTTGAATTTCATTTTAGGAATGTCTGCTGTGGCAATTATCGTTTTTGTAGGGACCTACCCTGCATTAGTGATTGCCGCAATCTTAATAACATTAAGGAATATCGGAGATACAATAGACGGAAAAATCACCCGCGGTTCCGGGATTAAATCTACTTACGGAGGCTTTTCAGACGCAGTTTCAGATTGGATTTTTTTCCATCCCGCCTTTTTTATAGCAGTAGGATTTTTAACAAATCATATTGTCATTGGTTTTCTATGTGTAACTGGCTACATGAGTAGAGAGTTTACAAGGAGGATCTTTGACAAAAAATATGGCTCAAAAGCCACTGAAACAAAAGAGTCTAGAAAAATCTCCGGGCTAGTATCTATCGTGACTAAATATGACATCGCAAATGTTTTCTGGTTAGCACCAATCTTTTTAATAATTAATCAGCCAGCATTAATAATTTATGCAGTAGCTATAATTGAGTACACATTACTACTTGGAGAAATTGGTTTTGATTATGTTTGTTTTTTTAAAAAACAAAAGGCATTAGAAAAAGCAAATACAAAACAAAATATTAAATAAGTGGATTAAAATTATTCAACTCTTTTTTAATTAAATCCATGACCGCTTTTATAACATCATCATCTTTATCTGAAATCTTAATTATTTCAAGTTTATTTTCATCTGTATTTATTTTTGCTAAAGATACATGCGCATTTTCTGCATCTTTTAAATCAAGAGAAGGACTCTCCCAAATTTTAGCATATTCATAATAAACTTTTACATCTCTTGTTGGTTGATGAAGCTTATCTTTAATAGGCCTTGAAGTAATCCTTTTAATAGCTGTTTCTGAACTGCAAGTGCATTCAATAACAAGAACTGCAGTATTCATCTCCCTAGCTATCTTGTAAATCTTCTGTCTTGCATCCTGTAATTTATATGCAGAATCAAACACTACACCCTTACCCGCACTAATAAGTTCTCTAGCTCGAGAGTACATGTATTGATTAACCATCGGAGTGTCTTTTCTATCAAAAACAGTCTTACCAAGAATTCTCCTGACATCATCCGTATTAAATCTCTGATAATCATCAAATTTATCTAAAAAATATTTAGAAAGAGTTGTTTTGCCAGAACCCATGAGCCCGCAAAAGACAATTATTGGTTTTTTTCCCATTGCAAAAAATAATTATGATCATTTAAATAATTTTCTTAAGGATTGTTTGATGGAGGAGTTTATTAGACGCAGCCAATATTCCCAAGTGGTGAACATGATGATCTCTTTTAAATTCAAGAGGGTTCCCCCCAATATCAGTTATAATGCCCCCTGCTTCTTCTAAAATCAAGCTGGTAGCACAGAGATCCCATGTGTGCATCACATTTACTTTCGGCGAAACAAAAACACTTGCAGTTCCTTTTGCTAATTCAATAATCTTTGTTGAACCGCCCATTTTTCTTATTTTTTTAGGTGCAATTTTTTTGATTAATTTTTCTAATTCCTCACTTGAGCGCGACTTACTTATTAGTACATCTAAATTCTGTGAGTCACTAGCATGAAGTTTCCTAATACCAGAAGAATCTTCTAAATAAGTTCCCTTTCCTTTTATAGAATAAACAAGTTCATCTAAAAGAGGCCTGTAAGAGATCCCGAAAATCGGAACATTGCGCCTAAGCAAACAAATCAAAATACTAAAAGTATTTTCTTTAGCTAAATAGCCTCGAGTATTATCAAGTGGATCTATTACCCAACAATATTCCTTTTCCAAAGATGTATCATTCCCAATTTCCTCATCGATAATTGCAAAATTAGGAAAACGTTTAACTAATGATTTTGTAATAAATCTAGCTGATTTTTTATCTACCTCAGAGACTAATGAGCCATCACTTTTTCTCTCTATTCCTGAAGGATTCTCATAATTTTCCAAGAGGATCTGCCCCCCCCTTCGGATAACTGATTTTAAAAATTGTAAATCTTCATCCTTAAAATCAATTGAATTCATTTTCAATCTTAGGATTTATTCTAGATAAACTTTTGTGTTTATCATTTTCTGAAAAAATATCGTGCACAATAAGAAAAATTACAAACCTTTTTATAATAAGGGTTCGGGTAGGATTTATGTGCGGGATAAATGGATTTACATTTCAAGATCAAGAAAAGGTAAAAAAAATGAATCATCTTCTCTCTCACCGAGGTCCAGACAGCTCAGGTATATTTTCAGATGACCAGGTCACATTAGGACATCAAAGATTAAAAATAATTGATTTATCAGAAAAAGCAGCACAACCAATGCCAGATTCAGAACAAAAAATTTGGATAGTTTTCAATGGCGAGATTTATAATTTTAAAGAAGTAAGAAAAGAACTTGAAGATTGCAGATACAAATTTAATTCAGACTCAGATACCGAGGTAATAATCAATGCATATCAAAAATGGGGATATGATTGTGTAAATCATTTCAACGGAATGTGGGCATTTGCAATTTATGACAAAGAAAAAAATAAAATTTTTCTAAGCAGGGACAGACTAGGCAAAAAACCACTTTATTACTACTCCGACGACAATAAGATGATTTTCAGTTCAGAAATAAAACCCCTCTTTGTCCATAATATAGAAAAAGTTCTCAATAAAAAAGCAGTTTCATCTTATCTTTCATATCGGTATGTTTTAGGAGAAGAAACAATGTTTGAAAACATTTTCAAATTACTCCCAGCACATAACATGGTTTATGATCTAAAGGAGAAAAGAATTGAAAAAATATGGGAATACTGGGATGTTGATAATGCAGATATTCGCATAAAAGAACCCGAAGCAAAAAAAGATACACACGCATTACTAAAAGACGCCATTTCCCTAAGACAGGTTTCAGATGTGCCTATCGGAAGTATAAATTCCGGGGGATTAGACTCTAGTGTTGTCTCTGCAATAATGGCCACGATTCATAAAGAACCCATCAGAACATTTACTGTAAAATTTCCTGAAAAAGATTTCGATGAAACAGAATTTGCCCAGCTTCTTGCTGAGCATTGCAGCACCTTGCATAAGGAAGTGACAATCGATCTCAATAATTTTTTAGAGATCATGCAGGAGTACTCAAGAAAAAGAGATGAGCCAATTGGGGTGCCAAACGAAATTGCACTTTACGCTCTTTTCCAAAAAATAAAACAAGATGTTACAGTGATACTTTCAGGAGAGGGGGCAGATGAGATTTTTGCAGGCTACGGTAGAAAATTCCGAGCCCCTTTTGACTATCAAAGATTAAAGCAAATTCAAAAAAAAGGTGCACAATTTTATAAGAAAAATTATCCATCCCTTTATCAAAAATATAAGGGAAAATTTTTCAACAATGAACTAGAGCATTTCTTATTTTTATATGACTATTTTCCTTCTCCTGAAAAAGATTTTTTTCTTAAACCAGAATATCAATGCGATCTTACACCTATTTTTGAAGAATATTTTAATAAGTTTTCTAATAATGATCCATATGTAAAAAAAATTTCCTACATTTTTATAAAGCTCCACCTTCCCAGCCTTTTTGCAAGATTGGACAACTCATCTATGGCAAGTGCTGTAGAAGCGCGCTGCCCATTTGTTGATTATAGGCTTGTCAATTTCGTCTTTAATCTACCTTTTCATCTCAAAAACCCGTGGAAATCAGAACAACACAAAATACAAGCAGAAAAAATGAACTGCGACGAAATAGCAGAAAAGCATGACACTACTAAATATATTTTAAAAAAAATTTCAGAAGATTATATCCCCCCAAAAATAATTCAGAGAAAAAAACAAGGTTTCCCCCTCCCACTTCAAAAATGGTTTAAACACGATTTATTTGGACAAGCTAAAAAATTTCTTCTTTCCCAAGATTCAAAAATCAAAATGATAGCAAATCAGGATAATTTAAATCAATGGATAGAGCAGGGTCAAAAAAGTCAAGATAAAAAATTCGGTCAAAAACTTTGGATGCTTCTTAGTTTAGAATTATGGCTTAGAGAGTGGTTTTAATCACAATAATCTATATAAATCAAAACTCTCCCAAGATATCATGAAAATAGCACATGTCTGCCCGTTTTACGCACCTGCAATTGGCGGAGTCAGACAAGTTGTTGAAGAACTTGCCAAAAGGCAGGTAAAAGAAGGGCACGAAGTTCATGTTTATACTTCTGACTGGGATAAGGAAAAAACAGTTGAAAAAAAATACGAAATCAAAGATGGCATTAGCATTCACAGATGCAAAAGTTGGTTCAAAATCGCAAACTTTGTAACTGTCTGGCCCTCAGTTTTTTCTAAACTTCTTAAACTAAAACCAGACATAATTCACACCCACCTCTTTGCCCACCCTCATTTTGTCCTTGCATCATGGGCAGCTAAAATCAAAAAAATCCCCCACATCCACACTACTCACTGCCCGTGGACAGATGCCAACCGCTCTTTTATTGGCAGACTTGGAATGAAAATAAGCTACAACTTCTTTTCAAAAACAAGTTTAAAAAAAGCAGCTAAAATCATTGCAATAACCCCGTGGGAAATAAGTTTCATAAAAAAATATGGCGGAAAAGACAGCCAGATAGTAGTCATCCCAAACGGCACAGATAAAAACTTAATTCAAAAAATAAAAAATAATGACTTCAAAAAATTAAATAAAATCAAATCAACTGATAAAG
>NZER01000346.1 GCA_002690445.1 Candidatus Pacearchaeota archaeon | reverse complement strand
TAAATATAATCTATATTATCCTTATCTCCATATACCCCTCATTCTAATCTATGTATTTTTAATCTCTCTTAGATCTTTTCTCTTTCTATTTCTCTTTAGTATTTCTTATATTGTTTCTTATGTTTTAAAATTGTTTATTATGGTTAATATTTTGTTTGTTATGCTATATGTTCTGCTATTAGATATAATAGAGTTATAGATATTAGAAATATAATTAAGAAGCTCATAGTTTTATCCATTTTGATTTTGTACGGAGATTATTTGGTATAATCTCCTTACTATGTGAGTTTTGTAGGTAGGGAAATAATGGTGCGCGCGGGGTTGTTAGGTTAGTTATTAAGAAACGCGATTAAAACTTTTAAATTTTAAATTTATTATTTTTAATTATGTTTTTTGCAATGGTTTCATTTTTCAGTTCTTTAGCTATCATATATTCTGCGAGTTTTGAGTATAGTTTATTAATGCGCGCGGCTATATAGTTTGAATGTCCTTCATTTTCTATATAATTTTCATGATTATCTATAAGTGTTTGATATGCGGTGATTTCTATATTTAGATCTTCTAGGTTTAGTTTTTCTAATTGATATCGTGGCAGTTGATTTTTTTGATATTGCATATGGTTATTTTTCTAAGTAGCTAGCTATTACGTAGAGTAATAGCATTAGTGTAGCGATGATTGTTAGGAGTATCATTGGTTTGGTTTTGGATCTTTTTTGAATTGCACGCAGCTTATATATTTTATTTTGAGGAATTTACATTTCATTAATCGATGTACGCCATCGAGTATATAATCTTCTTCGGACAATATTATTGGATAGGTTAGATCTGCATTTAGAACTCTTTCTAGATGATGCAGGAAGAATTCGTTATTTATTTCTTCACCATGTAATGTCCAGCAGAATACTTTTGCGTATCTTTTATCCCAGAGGTCATCTACTTTTACTGTTTTCATTTTAAGTTTTTTTGACTGGTGCCAAATATCTTTAAGTTGCCATTCTCTTCCTATGTCATATAACTTTGTAGGTGGAAGTGTAACTGTTGAAAGCATTTTATAGTTCCTTTTATTTGTTAGTGGGATTAAAATAATTAATTAAAAAAGATATATATTAAATTTATTGAAGGATTTTATATATGAAGCATTCACTTATAGATGTTGAGAAGGATGAGTCTAAGCAATTACGTCAGGTACAATTCTTTGAGACTATAACTAGTGCTACTGATGAGTATTCTGTATATTTGGAGAGGTTAGACAGTAAGAAGTTAGCGCGCGTGAAGCGTTCTGTTAGTGCGATTAAATCTGGCGTACATGCATCTGCACCTTTAATATGTTTAGGACCAGAGAAGTGTCCCTTTGTTAAACGGTGTCCTATACCTGACATTAGTGATTCTGGCGAGCTTTCATTTGGGGAACTTTCTCAATATCCTATTGGTAGGGAATGTATCATGGAGAAATTCTTTGTGGAACAAAAGATTATAGATTATTTACAGCATTTGGATGTTGATCCGAACAATCCTGTGGAGATGTCTATTGTTAATGAATTAGCTTTAATAGACTTATATAAGAATAGAAGTTTGATGGTTTTATCTCAGGGAGATAAGCGTGGTGATGGTAGGGATTTTATGATGACGGATGTTACTGGATTTAATGAGAATGGAGATCGCGCGGAGATTACAAAGTTACATCCTGTAGTTGAGATGATTGATAAGTTAGAGAAGCGTCGAGAGAAGTGGTTAGATAAGTTAATGCAGACGCGTAAGACTAAGGCTGAGTTTATGTTGAAGATGGGAGATTCAAATAACAACTCTAGGGTTTTGGAGGAGATATCTAGATTGAGGGAAGCTCTTTATTCTATTGAGGCTCCTGAGGGAGCCAAGGAGATTCTTTTAGATGAGGAGTAAAGCTTATACTTACATAAACACTACTGATCGGCCGCAAACACTTACTGTTGAAGCTCTTGTTGATGGAACATCTAAGGTCTTTCACTTTATTTTGCATCCAAAACAAGTTGAAGCAGACATACAAAATAAAGTTCTACTTACAACAGGCAAGGCAAGATCTACAAAGATAGAGATTAAATCTGTTGTTACTACTGAAGAAAAAGTTGGTGCAGGTGGAAGGCTTAAGACAATTCAAAAGAGTGTTGGGCCTAAACCTTCTCTATCTAGAGAGGAGATCATTAAGAAGTCTATCATTTTAGACATTGAGACAACTGGTTTGCGTGGTGGAGATCTTATTCATCAAGTTGCTACTTACGAGCCTGCAGCGAAAAGAGCGCACATGTGGGCGCTTAAACCAGAGCTTCTTGTTCATGATAAAGCGGGTGGGGAGGAAGCTTTGTCTGGACGGCTTCATCAACGTCTACTTGGTAAGCGTTATGATGTTGCGACTCCAAAAGAAGGTAAGCTTGCTGAGACTTTAATAGAGATGATTAAGTCTGGAGAGAAGATAGAGCATTTAGGTTCTTCAGAGATAGAGGCCATTGCCAAGGAGTTTGGTGAGAAGAAGATAACTGTACATACAATGGCAGAGAGATTAATCCCAGAAGTTAAAAAAGCTTCTCCACGTTTAGTTTCGGGTTTGGAAGATTTTTTAATTCAAACGGACAGATATCAAGCTATTCTATTTGCAGATGAAGAAAAGCTTAAGGCGGCAAAATTAGGTGTAGATGATGCTGGTGAGTTATCTGCAGAAGTTAAACGTAAAAGACGAATCTTTGAGAGATTAACTTCTGGTGAAGCGACAAAGACAGAGTTATTAGACTTCATAAGAGAAGGCACGAAAAAAACCTCTAAGGAGGTTGCAAACATTTTTAAGGGAGGGCTTACTTTAAAACATGGCATGACGGTTCAGGAGTTAATGACTGGTGATCTTGCAAACGTTTTAAAGGGTAAGGTCACTTGGATTGCAAACGCCTCTTTTGAGGCGAAACAATTTGGTCAACAAATTAATCAATTGGCAGATGCTTCTCTTATAGCTTTAAATGAGAATAGAACTACCCAAGGGTCAGGTCTTATAAGTCGGAGGGATTTTTTCAAAGGATTTCAATACGGGCGATATGAAAAAGAATTAGAAGCTTTAAATGTAATTAGAGAAGGTACGGGTGAAAAACGGTTACTAACTAAAAACCCATTCTTCGGAGTATTGGGAGGAGTATCAGTTACTAGTGGTGATCCTTTTTATAGTACCGATTTAGAATTCAATAGGGTTAAATCAAGAGCTTTAAAATCAAACGATTATTCTGAGATTTATGAAGCCATGCTTAGGCACACCAAAGAAGGTGATGTTCGAGATATCATAGACTTAGTTAGATCCCAGCAATCTCAATTAAAAACGTTAGGGATATTAGATGTTGAGGCTCCTAGTTCTTTATCTATGGAAGTTCAGTCTCGACTATATGGATTCACAGAGCAAATGCGTCTTGCTGAAGAAGCAGACGAAATCTTTGCTTTAGATAAAGCGAAAAGTGCTTTGTTAGAAGCTGAGAGCCATATGGCTCTTGGGGACGTTGGAGTCACTGAAAGTCGAGTTCTTAGCGAGAGCATGGATCAATTAGAAGCATTGCGTATAGTTAAACAAGGAGGTGCTCCAGCTGAAGCTTTAATTCAGCAAGCAGGACGGGGAAGGGGTGCGTATTTTAGAGCAATAACCTATGCGGGATTAGCAAATTATTATAATCAAGCTGCTATATTGAATAATGAAGTTTCTGTTGGGCTTGATGAGTTAGCTTTTAGGCAGCGTATTGGAAAGAGCATGTTGGACTTGGTAGATAGAGGACATCTACCTATTAGAGAACAACAGCCTGGATATAGAGTTGTGACGCAAGCTAGCCAGGCGGGTGGTCTTGCAATAAAAACAGATCTTGAGGTTGCACCAAAAAGCAAGCTAGTAAACTTGAAATCAATAGATGCTATTTTTGACCATTTGGATGCTCAAAACACATACAAACATATGGACAAGGAGCGAATTTTAGCTGAAACTAAGGCTGCATATTCTAAACATATGCAGGGTGATGAAATTCTTGATAAACCTGAATTTCGAAAACTTGCACTTCAGGAATCTGAAGCTGCTGATAAAGTTATAGCAACCTTTGCAAAGCGTGTTGCTGGTGATCAATTTACTGATGAGTTTTTAAAAAACATACAGAGGTTTATAGGTGGCCAACCTCTCTCTAAAACACGAGTTAGTGCTCCTGATGTTGCATTGGGTAAGCCTGCATCAGGACGAATTTCTCCAACTCCTAGATCTAGAATGGCTACTAGTGCAGCAGATAGTGTTCGTCTTAATTTGGAACGACCCCCACCACCTCCCGCATCTAAAGGGTTGCGGCAACTTGCAAAGGGACATTTAGGGAAGTATGGATTAGTGACAGGTGCATTAGCTGTGATGTCAATGAAGACATCTCAGGAAGATGATCGAGGAGAACTATTAGCTCCTTCTTATGATGAGTTTTTAAAAGCCCAAGCTGAATTTTATGGTAGTGAAGATGCTTATGTAAATCAGATTAAATTAAAGTATGGCAGACTTGAAGGTCTGCCAGAAAATGGTCTTTCTGAAATACTTCGAAAAGCATTTACAGATTTTGGATCTCCCTATCAGGGTCCAAGTTATACACAGGGAGTATTAGAAGACTATAATTTAAGAAGAGAGCGTCATAAATATATACAGCGACAATTTGGTCTAAGACATTTTTCTGAGCAGGGAGATATAGGTTTATTCTTTAAGAGATTTCTTTCTACTGCATTTAGAAAAGAACATGGTTTGGCTAGAAATAAAACTATGATTTTTGGGGGTGCACAACCTTTAGATCCTGAGAGGTATGGTAGCGGCGCGCGTGGTAAGAACCTAATGGAATACACCTTTAACAAAGGGTTTAATGTAAATGTAGAAGATGCAGACACCATATCTATTAGAC
Source organism: Candidatus Pacearchaeota archaeon (assembly GCA_002690445.1). The sequence continues at coordinate 6,298 of NZER01000346.1, read as the reverse complement.
GTAAAGGTAACATTAATTCACCGCTATCTGATTTCATGGGAACAGGCAAACAAGATTCCATGTCAATTCGTCTAGCAGGAATTGACGCACCAGAGACAGCTCACCAAGATAGACGTGCACAGCCTTTTGCTGAAAAGGCTAAACAAATTGCTACTGATTTAATTAACAGAGCAAAAGACATAAGAGTTATAACCAGAAAAGATGACACAACTTATGGTCGTCAAGTTGGTGTGGTTTATGTTGATGGTAGAAACCTTAACTTAGAGTTATTAAGAAGAGGTGCCGCCGCATATCTCCCTTACAAATCCAAAGGCAAGCCTCCAATATATAATCAAAGAGCTTTTGAAGATGCACAGGAATATGCACAAGAATCCAAAAGAGGTATGTGGAAAGAAGGTTACTTTCAAGCTTATAAAGAGATTGTAAAGGCAACAGGCGAAACTACAACCTTCAATACTTTGGCGAACATCTCTAAGGTTGCAAAAAATGCCAACTTGATGTCTATATACTCTTTGATGCAACAAGCGCATAGAGCTGGTGGTATAACTGATCAAATAATGGCAGACATACTTCAAACTTCAGAAAAGTTTAAGTCGATGCAATCTAAAAACAGTACCTCTGTTTTTAGGCCAGATTCAAAATACAGCTTACCTCATGATTTAGATTTACAAGCTTATGGTTACAATACTAATTCCATCAATTCTACATTAGATGAAATTAAGAGTGATCTAGCTGGTATGATAAAAACTCGTGGATCTAAAAACAACGAGTATAAATTAAATACTAGATCTTTAAGAGAAAATAACTATCATTTAGTCAAAGATACTTTAGCCGCAAGAAAAGTACATGAAGAAGCATTGGTCCAACAACAAAAAACTAATCAACTTGCACAAATGCAACAATACAAAAGAACAGTAATGATGGAAAGCTTACAACTAGCTGCAAATCGAAACATGTTCAATTCACCGATACAACACCATAGGATGTAAACATGAATCTTGCAACAGATTGGGGAGATGTTGAAGCAGCTGGAAAAAGTGCTGCTAATTTTGGCGGTACAGTTGCTCCTGCATTAGCTGCTGCATACCTTTTGGGTCCAAAAGCTTTACAGGGTTTGTTCTATTCTGGAGGGGCAGAAACATATGCTGCTGAAAGAGGATTCGGACCTGTCTTTTCAGAGAAGAGCGTTGCGGGTGCTGAATTCAGCAACAAGTTGAGAGCAGGTAAAACAACTGCACGAATGACCATCGGTCCAGGTATCTTTCAAGGTGAACCTTTAGTTCATTTCCCAACAAAACCAGAAAAAATGTTCACAATAGGTACAGACATTGCAGGTGCAGGCAATAGACTGACTCCTGGAGGACTGCAATCATTAAAAGCACTGAACATAGCAATTCCAGTTGGGATGACTGCCTTTGGGGCAGTCCATGCAGCATATACAGAGGGTGCTGTTGGTCTTAGAGATTATATGATTCAAGATATCTTTGCTAACTATTACGGAATGAAAGAAAGTAATGTTCTTTATGATATTACAAATAGAGATAAGGCAGAGAAGTTTTTCAAATTAGGTGACGGGTTTAAATTAGTCAACAAAACTGGTGACGATATGAAAAGCGTATCTACACAAAGAGCAGTATTAGGTTCTCCTATGCTTGGTAGAATTATGCCTATCATGGGTGGTTATATAGGCGCTATGGCTGGTATGGCTGTTGGTCGAGGTGCTGCAGAAGGTGCAACCTCTTTTTTGAATAGTGCATATGGTTTGGAAATAAATGAAAGTGTAACGGGTATGGTTGGTGGTATATTTGGTGCTGCTGGAGGTGCACAAATTGGTGCTTATTTGATGGGCACTCCTTTGAAAGCTGGCATTGCAGGTATTGGTATTATGGCTGGCTCATTGCTTTTTAAGTCTACATATTCTGCTCTTGAAGCAGGGTTCAAAGCTGAGGACAAACACAAGGGTTTAAATTTTGCTTCTGATGTATCTGCACATTTCACTCAAAATGCAGTAACGATGAGAGCGCGCGCAATACAATCCATGCACAAGTCTCATCTAAATGCTAGGTCTGCATTTGGACAAGAAGCTTCAATAGTACATATGAATAGAGATATATTCTCCAACTATAAGAGATAATCATGCATCCAAAGTTACGAAAACTAATAGAGAAACATCTGTACACTACAAATGAGTATGGTGTAGAGCATCAAGATCCATCGGCAAAAGTTCCCGATGAACTTTTGACTTACTTTAAGAGAGAACATAGCTTAAAAACCGATGTGCATAAAACTTGTATCACTTGTCAAATAAGACAATTTCAAAAGTATGGAAGTAACCGAATCAAATGTTCTTATATACCTAGGAAGCTGCCTGATGGGGCAGCTTCTAAAATAGCAGAGATTTCTAAATCAACAAACATCCCTAAAGAGCAAGCCACGAAGATATTGAAGGCATCTATTGATCCTGTAGCTTGGACAGAACTAATGTTTGGTTTCTCAGATAAAGACCCTAAGTGGTTCTTGAGAAATTATCAGAAGGAACAAATTAGGTGCACATCTAAAAGACTAGTAGTAAGAGAGGGTCGTCGTTCAGGTAAGACTTTTGCGATAGCGTTAAAATTGATTTATTACGCATTCAATACAAAGCTTGATAGAGGTAGAGATGCTCAGGGGAATACAGTCTACATGGGCCCGGCCATAATGATTGTTACTCCCTACCAAGCTCAGTTAACTAACATTTTCGAAGAGATGGAAAAGCTCGTTAAAAGAAATGTAGAGTTAAAGTCTGAAATTACTTCTGGTACAGGTGATAGCTTATATATAAAGACACCAACATATAAGATGGTTTTTAGAAATGGTTGCACCATTCAAGGTTTCGTTTCTGGTATCGGTATAAGATCTGACGGTTCAGGTGGAGGTACGATGCGTGGTCAATCAGCCTCTATTGTTTATCTTGATGAGATGGATATGATTCCAGAAGAAGTATTAGATAAAGTCATCAACCCTATTCTAGCTACAACTCCCGAAACAATATTAATTGCAACATCTACACCTATTGGAAAGAAAGGAAAATTCCATGAGTGGTGTTCTAATAGAGATGACTTTAGAGAAGACTTCTTGCCTTCATCTGTAATTCCACACTGGGAAGAAATAAAAGAAGAAGTACTTAGAGATTCTACACAAGAATCTTTTATGGCTGAGTACATGGCTGTCTTTGTTGAAGATCTAAAAGGTGTCTTCAAAAAGGAATGGGTATATAACGCGCGCTTAGATTACACTTATGATGAAACGTATAACGATGGACATTTAAAACGCAAACTAGGTTTAAAATCCACAAGTAACTGCATCAAAGCAATCGGAATTGACTGGAACAAAAATGCTGGCACTGAATTTTATGTTGTAGGATTCTATCCCCAAGATAGAATCTGGATAGGCTTGGATGCGGTAAATGTCCCGCACTCTGAATTCTCTGCAAAACGTTGGATCAGAGAATTAGTTGATTTAAATCATAAATGGAAACCTGATCATATCTATGCTGATGAAGGTTATGGCCACACCATTATAGAAGATATCAAATATCAATCTTATACTCTAAGAGCTAAAAAAGATAAAACTCCGAAAGAAGAAGAAACAGTTCTAATTGCAGATAGACTAGTTTCATTTAACTTCAGCTCAAATATAAAACTTAAAGATCCAATTACAAATGCAGATATTAAAAAATCAGGGAAACACTTCTTGGTAGAAAATGCTGTTAGGATTCTTCAAGATGGCTTATTTAAATTTCCAGTAGATGATCTAATTCTAAAAGATCAATTTTTCAACTACATTGTTGAAAAAAGAAACAAGCAAACAAACAAACCTGTCTATGGAAAACAAAACGAAAAGGTTGGAGATCATAGATTAGATGCTTTCATGCTTGCACTAGGTGGTTTAGTATTAGAAGAATCAATTTATTCTGGAAATCAAATGACTCCTAGTATGCCTACTTTTCATAAAATAGAAGCTCTTAAAGTTGCATATAGATCTCCCAATGATGAAATCAAAAGTTTATATGATCAAAAGAAACAACAAGCTAATCCCGGCGCGCTTAACATATTGAAAATAATGCGTGGTGGTGGCTCTGAAGAAGAAGACAGAATGATCAAAGAAAAATACAAACAACAAGGTTTATGGCCAGACGATAGAAAAAGAAGCCGTTCACGTAGTATAAATAAAGAAGAAGAATTCTCTCTACTTGAAGGCATCAATACATATCAAGGTACTCAACAAGGTATGCAACCAATTAGTGAACTAAAACATGCTCCCAAACGTGGTCGTTTTGGTCGCAAAAAAAGAAGTTGGAGATAAATCATGAGCATTCTACATCGTCTATTAAAAGGAGAAGCTACTGAGGCTACTACTTTAAACAAAATAGGAAGTCTTCTTTTTGGGGGTGAAGACACCAAACAGATCGTAAGGAAAATGGGGGCGACTGCCCAGAAAAGTGATATCGGAGGAGCAGGCACTCCATTCAACGAAATGAGTGCCGCCCACCAAAGAGAATTCCTAACTACTTCTGATAGTTTTGGTGCAAAAAAAGTTAGATCTTATGTTGATGAAACTCCCTACCAACCATCAACCCCATCCATAGAGCACATGTCTACTTCTGAGCTCCTTCAAAGTGCTTATGTAGGGGGTACTCAAGCTGTTTCCAGGCAAGCAGGTCGAGTTCAAGGTGCTGTTGGAGATGCAAATACTGCACTTCAAAGTGCTTATGTAGGGAGTGCTCAAGCTGTTTCCAGAGCTCCTCAAGCTATAGGCAAAGCAATAGAAGGTGCTGCAAGTAACCTCAATCAAGGAATTGATAATCTTGTAACACCTGTTGCACGTACTGCAACAGCCTCTTATGGTAAAGCTGTGACTGCAGGTGGAGAAGTGATAGAGAATATCAAAACCAATATTCCTGCAGACATCCAAAGAGTGAAGACTAAAAGTGGACAGATAGTTGATGCGGCGAAGACTAAAGGCGGAGAATTAATAGATACAGCTGTAAACAAGACGAAGGCAGATATAACGAGAGGAGGGACAATAGTAAATGAAGCAGTGGCTAAAGGCGGAGAGTATGTTGAAACAGCTCAGAAACATGGTGGTACGATTGCAGGGGGACTACTTGGTGATACTTCAGGAAGTGCAGCCATTAATGCAGGTGGGAAATTTATGGCGGGAGCAGGAAGAGTATTTGAGTCCAAAGCAACAAGTGAGGCATTTGGTGTAGATCGAAGCATACTTAAGCAGGCATGGGCTGCAACTGATGAAAACGCATTTAAAAAGGTTTTAACAGATGCAAATGTTGAAGATGAAGCAGCCAAAGGTTTAAGTAAGTTTAGGAGTGCAGTAAGCAAGGTAGGCGATGAAGGTGGTAATCTCTCTGAAGAGGGAATGCAAGCCATGTTAAAAAACCAAGGTGAACTAGGGGATATGTATGGTGGGTTTAGTCGTGCGGGCGGAACTGCTAGTTCCAACTATTTACTGCAAGGAATGGGTGGGGAATCTACTGCTTGGGGAGGTAATATAATGGGTCTTGCTGCCGTAGCAGGGTTGGCTGGTGGAGCCAACGTTATGATGGGAGGGGATTTTTTTGAAGGTGCGGCCGTTGGTGGTGGGGTGGCTTTTGGTATAAGAAGTGTAGCTAAAGGAGTTGCAGGTTCAATGGGTGATATAGAAAGCTCTATGATTAAAGGTATTCTAGGTGATGAAAAACCTATGAGATCTATAACAACTACAGCACCAGATATTACACATTTTGCCAAAGGAACAAGACTTCGAAGTATCACTCCAGAGCATGATAATAGATTGGCAAAGGACTATTTTGAAGATAGTATATTGACAAGTGCAGGCATGAATCCCAAGGCTACAATTGGTGATTTAAAAAGCCATGCACCATATGCTACAGGTCTAAAACCAGCTATGACTAATCAACCCTTAATAACTAAGGGAGCAACAACAACGACACAAGAAGCACTTACAGGTGGTGCAGCTAGAAAGCACCAACTTCAAACAATCAAAGATATGAGCGCTGATGATGATAGACTTCAAGGTTTTGGTAAGAAATGGGCGCAAAAGAGGTTGGATCCTAACAAGACGAAGAATGTAGCGATGAACAATCGAATGTTAACTCTTGGTGGAGGCATGTTGTCTGGTATTGCTTTTACGGGTCAATCTGATAAAAGAGATTATAGGCGCGGGTTTAATAGACAAAGGGGTAATAGAATATGAGTTTAATTATTTTAGATGCTGAAATGCAACCAATTACGGGGCCGTT
>NZER01000345.1 GCA_002690445.1 Candidatus Pacearchaeota archaeon | reverse complement strand
CCATATCCGCGTGAAGAGGTGGTAAATGGCCAGACGCAAACCTGAAGATATCATTGCATTAGTAGATGCACACTACGATGCAACTGAACCTCTTCGCGACAGGATGCAGGAGGACCACGATCTTTATCGGCTGGAGCCCTATGACGCAGGCGAAGGCTACCAGTCCTATACATCGAATGATCCCAAGACTTATGCAGAGAAGATAATCGGATGGGTGTCAGGCGCAGAGATGACTGTGCGTATCCCCCATGATTCCGCAGAGCCTGACCTACGCAATCGGAATGATATGAAAGAGCGGTTCCTTATCGGCATAGCCAAGGCCGCTGATGAACGGCTTATGCGTATGATGCTTCCGGCGCTTCGCGATCAGATGGGCTGGTACGCAGCACTTCGTGGATGGGTATCTGGACGGGCACTTCTTGCGAAGAGAGATGACGGAACCACCTATGTTGATATCACTCCCTGGGACCCCATGCATACCTACTGGGGCGTGGGACCCGATGGACTGGAATGGGCCTGCTATAAGGTGCCCAAGACTAAGGATCAGATTCTTGCCCAGTACAACATCAAGGTGGACTGGGACAGCGCATACAAAGAAGACGCTATCGAGGTATATGACTTCTACGACAAGGAAGTTAATACTATCCTGATTCATAACGGCTCCAGGGCTAATCCACTGCTGAAGGTAGTGAAGAAGCAGACAACTCATGGCGCAGGTCATGTGCCAGTGTTTATATGCCCTATGGGAGCTAACCCATATATCGTGGCACTTTCACAATCCAATCTGAGGGACACGATTGCCGACGTGGGGGAAAGCGTCTTTAATTCAACAAGAGATTTATATGGCAAGCATAACTTTATAATGAGTACCCTGCTTGAACTTGCTGCCCGATCCCGACGGCAGGGACTTATAGTCCGGTCCAGGGACGGCACCAAGACACTTGATGAAGATCCCTATCTGGAAGGTTCGGAGATATCCCTGGCTCAAAATGAAAATGTAGAGCCATTAGGACTTCAGGAAGCAGCCAAGGAAACAGGCGCTTTGCTGAACCTGATATCCGGGGAGAAACAGCGGGGTACTATTCCACACTCAGTATATGGTGAACTGCCATTCCAGCTTTCGGGATTCGCAATTAACACACTGCGCCAAGGTGTGGAGACTGTGATTAATAAGTACCTCCGTGGCGTGGAACGTGCCTATCAGATGATATTCAACCTGATAGCAGATCAGTACAGCTCAGGCTCCTTTAAGTCTATGGAAGTATCGGGCATGGATCGTAATCGTATCTACTTTACCGAGGAGATCAATCCTGACGACATGAAGAATACCGGCTCTCCTATCGTGAACCTTGTGGGTCAATTGCCGCAGGATGATATGACCAGATACTCAATGGCCCAGATCGCACGGGAAGGCCCGACACCACTACTGTCTGACAGGGCCATCAGGGATCGCATCCTGGCAATACAGGATGCCGACCAGATGGATGACTCTATCAAGGAGCAGATGGCTGAACGGATGCTGCCTGAAGCGGCACTGTGGACACTGCTCCGTGCCTCAGAACGGCAAGGAAGAGATGACCTGGTACGATTCTATGTCAATGAACTGACATCACTGATTATGCAGAAACGTCAGGCTGCTGAGATGCGGAACGCTGGTGCAGCCGGTGGTCCCCCGCCAGGAGGTCCACCTGGAGGAGTGCCTGGGGGTCCCCCTGGCGGGCCTCCAACAATGAACCCGGCAGCAATGCCGCCGGCGATGCAGGGCGTTCCACCTCCAATGCCCACCCCACAGGCTGGACCTCTGGTGCCTCCGGGCACCCCGCGTCCAGGCGCTCAGGGAGTGATATAGATGCCTGAATCATTGTTTGGTGAATATGAACAGCTAACAAAGATGGCGGAGAAAGCCTGGACTGGCGCTCCGGCCCCAGTATTCTGGACCATGAGCGAAAGTGATGCGGACTTCGATGAGTCGATACGCTATGTTGGAAAGGCCCAAGATGAGCCATCGCAACCTCTGGAAACTGAGCTGTTCGGCGATGCCCCTGATCCTTTTAGCGATTACCAAGATGACCCGCTTGTAGAGGACATACTGTCTGACCGAGAACAGGCAGAACGCGGGCGTCAATGGTTTGACTTCGAGTTAGATGATACTGGCCCCGATGGGGGTGCCCAGGGACTAGGGCTGGCAGGACTTGGTGAAATCTTCGGGCAGGAGGCCAGGGGACAGGCTGCATCTCAGTGGTTGGGACAATTTGACCCCTTCTCGCAGTTCTTGTTTGGGCAACCCGCTGAAAAGACTGCTGACTATCTCTCTGAGGTCTACAAGGATATTGGCAGTGCAATCGGTGAGTTTGGCACCAATGTACTTACAAGCGAAGGTGAGCGGTTATTACGGGAAGCAGAGGGCCAACAAGCAATGCTTGAGGTCGTAACTGAGCAGGGGGAGAAAGCCACGGATGCCGTATTACGGGTTTTGGAAGACGCCGGGGCTACCGAGCTAGAAATGGCGGATGCTGAGAACAAAGCCGGACAACTTGGGCTGGCAGCCGCGACCGATATCATGGCAGGACTTAGTCCTTCAGGGGGCGGAGTGATAGGGGGGTGGCCCATAGACATGACGCGGTACGACGAATTGATGGCTGAGTATGCTGCGGCCCAGGAGAGACTGGATGCGGAGATGGTCTTAGGAGATGCCCCGGGAGACGAGACTGGGCTTTTGGGCGTTGAAGATGTATCGCGGGAATTGGACCCCAGCAAAGGAACTCTGTTTGGCCCCACTGGTGAGGGGGGCGGCCTTCGGGGTTTCGACATTGAATATGACATAGTCAGGAGAGCATTAGACCCACGAATTGGTGACCCGCCGGACGAGGTCATTCCAGATATTGCGCAAAGCGTGAGGAATACCCCTCTAACGTGGGATCAGGTCTTGCAGTGGGTAGAGCGAACCAAATCTCTTGATCCGGCCATCAAAGAAGGTTTGAGGGATCTGGCCGCCTCTGCTGGAGAAATAGCAAAAACCCCTGTACCAACCAGCCTGGCAACCAGCGTACCTGCCACTGTGGTACCCGTTGTACCAACTAGCGCTGCAATCACTGGGCCAACCCTTGTGTCAACTGGCGCAGACACTCCTGTAACAGCCACCGGAGCAACAGCGGAGAGCCTTGTGGAAGAAGCAGAGGCGGCGGCTGCGGCGAGTCAAAAATACGATACTCCGGACGAGACTCTTAAGACAGTGTACTACCCTCTGGTATATGCCCAGCCAGGAGTGGGATATGCAAGCGAAGACGAACTTGAGGAAGTATTTAATGCAAGCCGGACACTGTTCTTTTTGGAAAAGGGGAAGGACGCATGGGAGCCGTACAGGGATTGGGGATACACCGCGGACGCGGGTGCAGCCCTAAGGGAGAATTACAGGGAGTACCTTGAAACTGATTACCTCAAACGGCCTTTTGCAGAACGGCTAGGCCCAGACTACTATGACCTCGTCGAGGAGGTAAGAGAGATATTCAGCAGATCTCAGGATGATCCGGGTTACGCCCCTACTGAGGAAGATATCTGGGTAGATGGACTGTGGGGAACGACTGGAGGGACCAGCGCAAAGACTCGACGTGATGATCTGGTGAAGCTGGGACTAACGCATGGAGGCATGGGGCACTATTCCCGACGCATCCATCTGGCCGCTCAGAAACAAATGGACTATTACAGGAATATAGGAATGACGGAACAGGATATCTTCAAACGCATGACGAAAGGGATCAAGAAGCCAAAGGGGAAAGACGCAACTGCTGACCCAGGGGCGGCTGCCAGCGCGATGGCATCCTATTTTGAGGGAGACAACGAAGAGGAGAAACCTGATCTCTCGGAGTTTTTCGGGGGTTATCCAGGTTAGCATTTAAGCAGTTGTTTGATATCTAATTTGCTAAGGAGGTATTGAAATGGCAGTAGGAGATCCTTGGGAGCGCCCAGAGTGGTTGCCCGATCCAGAATGGACTCCGGCAGAAGAGTGGGGACGCATTGTGGGGCGGCAGGCCCCGTTTTGGGAGGCCCGCAGGCCAATGACACAGTTGGGCCAGCGGCTCCAAGGGAGATATCTGCTCGGAGCCCCTGCGATGAGCCAAGCCTGGATGGGGGCCGATGAACCGACTTTTGCAGATTATGCTAGTGGATTCACGGGAGGGACCGCGGGGGGCTGGCAGGCAGGCACCTACGCCGATTTGTTGGCGCGGGCACGTCTAGCAGAAGCTGCCACCAGAGCCCCTATAGGGGAATACCTGGACGAGTTTGCCCCAAAGACTGATGCTTACAATCAAGCAGCATGGTATGCGGCTATGTTTAACCCGCAGGGCAGTTCAGATCGAATTGCAGCGGCGAATCAACTCCAGGCCGCCACCCTCCTTGCACAACAAAGGCGAGGCGACAGGGGAGGGGCATATACAGGGGCGATGGGTAGGGCTATAGCACAGGCTGTGGCAGCACAGCAGCAATACCGACAAGATATAGGCAAGCCGAAAGGCAGCTTCCTGTCATGGTACCTTGACGAGATGGGAGCGGCTCCGGCATCAGGCACAGCGGCATCAGGCACAGATTCTGATTTGGCCGCGTATCAAGCGCAAACGCAGTCGGCAAAGTCAGCCGCTACCACAGCCCTCATAGAACAAAACCCTGACTGGGGCGCACTGGAAATAGCTGAGGCCCTGGCGAAGCTTGGATACTAGGAGTAGCCAATGGTAACACCAAATGCTCAGGGGCCATATCCTGACTGGTTTTGGCCAGGTGTTCTGGAGCAGTATGAGCCTGCCCAGTATTACAGTTCTCCTGCGGGATTAGGCTTTGCCCAAAGGAGCCCCCGAAGACGGAGATTCTTTGAGGGTTCCTATCAGGACGTCCTGAAAGACTTTTATCAAGCGGAAGGCACGGCTGCGCGGAAGGGTGAAGAGCCTGCAACATTTCTGGAGTTCCTTGAGACTAATCCGTGGACTGCCCGCTATGGACGGCTACCACAAGCGGCACGAGGAACGACTGGCATGATGTCTAATCCTAGAACGAGGTTCTTATTTAACTACTAATGGGCGAGATAGACACAGAATTACTCAAGACGTTAAAGCCGCGATCAGTCAGGCAGCCAGTCAGGCAGGTCGAAAGCCGCCTTGATGATCTATTTGAGAAGCCCGAAGAAGACGACGGCTCATTCTGGGGCGACATCAAAGATGTGGGTTCTGCTGCCCTGCGTTACATGGATCGCGCAGTAAGACTAGCTGGCCTCGCGGTTGGCACTGGTGTGGCTTACAGCCCAGTGGGTGTTGCTGGCCAAATGATTCCGGGCGTAAGAGACTGGCTACCAGATCCAAGAAAAATACCAGAAGGTGCAGGCGCATTCTGGGGGGATATACGAGAGGGTGATTGGGATGCGGCGATTGAATCATATCAGGATGCGCTTGATGCCGGTCCTGGCTTCTGGGGCGCTGCGGAGGTAGCAGGATCCTTCATCCCCACTGGCGGCCCAGCCTTGGCTGGCGCACGGCTACTCTCAACAGCCCCCAGACTCGCGGGAACAATTGCAAAGCCATTTGTCCCTGCTACTCGTCGTGGCGTTGAGATAAAACGTGGCATTGAGGCAGGATTACGTGGTACAGGGAAAGTATTAAGAGCCCCCTGGGAGCTTGAGGAAGCGGCTGGCCGACTCGCAGTTAAGGGAGTAGGCAAAGTGGCAGGCCCAGTGGTGGGGCCATTGGTACGGCCACTTGTTAGCCGATTCCGACGGCCAGGGGTAGAGGCCGTGGAAAAAGTCGCGGAAGAGGCTCCTATTGACCTCATTGATGTCAGTTCAAGGGTGAGCAGTTTCCCCGAACCCTATGAACGCATAGGAGGGGATATATGGACTGCCTACAAAGGGCCACAGCCAGGTGTAAGGAATGAGGCTCGTATTGCCTTTCAAGAGTCCGTGGAAAACGTCCCACTGGAAGGGTTCCCTGAGAGACAATTCGACAATCCTATCCTAGCCGCACGAGAAGCTCGCATGGCAAAGCCTGTTGCTACAGGGAAACAGGCACTGATGAATCGACTATATTTCGAAGTGTATGTAAAGGGGGAGTTAGATCCAGAAAGCGGAGTGGCTGCTCTTTCTTGGCTTGAGATGCTGCCAGATAAATATCTCAACGACCTTGGGTCCACCTATCTACGCAGAGGGATAGTAGATCCCGAGATAGACGCGGTCATGGGCTCACGCGGCCTGCGGGGAGTCGGAGACGTTGGCGGGTTCTATATGGAGCCTATGATAACAGAGGCGGGCAGCCGTACCCCTGGGATTATCACTATCTCCAAAAAAATAGTAAACAATAGCTCAGATGCAGACAGGATAATCGTCCATGAGGTGGCTCACCACCTTGAAGATTTCGTATCGGCGCAGGATGCACGTAAAATGGTCCAGCAGTGGCGGCGAGAGATGCGTAATAAGGGCGAGTCCCTTATAGCTGCGGTCAATAAGCTCCGGTCGGAGACTTTCGACGAAAAAAAGATGCAGTGGAAACGCCCCTTAACAGATGCGGAAAGCGATAAGCTCCGCACTGTGTATCGTTACCAGGGCGGGTTCCAGGAATATTTCGCAGAGGTGCTTACTGATAAGGCGCTACGTGACATATACATGGAAATCCCTGCGTACAGGACCATACTTCAGAGGGTTATGGCTCGAATCCGAGTGATGGCAGTGGCAACACGAGACTATATTGCTAACGTGCTTGGCCGTGGAGATGAAGCAGAGCGGGTCTATAAGAAACTTATCGGTGGGGATTACTCTGTTGCAGAGCGTCGCTTGCTGAGGCGTATGCGGGCAGAGGCTATGGAAGATGTGGGCGAAGCGGTCCCCACCCCCACCACACCCCCCGTCACGCCTGCTGCACCCCCCGTCGGGCCTGGTGCGGTACCGAGGGTGACGGCTGGCGGGAAAAAGCCGCCAAACACTCCTATTGAGACTCCACAGGTGACTGCTGGCGGGGCGGAGCCCACCATAATTACGGCTGATATAACTGCTGGCTTCGGCGCAGGCCCCCAATTGGCTATGTGGAGCAAGGCTGTCAATGTGATCAATGACGGACTAGAAAGCCTTACTGGGAAGTTGGGAGTCCGGAGACGCCTAACGCCAACGAAGGAACCGGGTGTGGCCGATGCGGTTAGAACCGCCGTCAAGACTAAAGCGGATGTGCAACGCCAGATGGCGGGCCACAGTAGTTGGGTGGCGGCTTACATACGCAACGGAAAGAAGGTCTTTGGGGCGTTTGATGAGGATGGCCGCATTATGGACGACAGGTTCTTGCACAAAGCATCTAATTCCATTGAAGGCGAGATATATCCGCTGGAACGGCCTACGATACAAGATGTCGCAGCTAGGATGGACACGTATAGCCCGGTGATGACAGATGACGAACTAAAGTTCATGAACTCACTGCGGGATATCTTTGAGAACGGAACATCGTGGACATCTGGCGGCGTAACCAGGGAGATGCCTGGGTGGAACGCAATATTGCGAGAATGGCTGCCTGGATGGAATCCCAACCGGGTGCGCCCTGACATTAAGCCTGGTGGGTTCTATCTGTCTCGCGGCCCAGCCAAGCCACCGGGCACATTTGCCCAGACGGGGGACAACGAGCTTCTGAAATCATTTACAGCTTCGGGGCCACAAAAACTCAACAAGCGCATCGTTGCCCAGAACCGCGCACGTAGTCCATCTATGGGTAATGCTATCGTTAACGGAGTTAAATATGACACGTTTGAAGATGCGATGGTTGGGCATATCAACGATGTAGCAAAGAAGCTATCTGATATCAACCTTGGCGCAACAATTAAAACTGTTAACCGCAACCTTCCTAAGGCTGGCAGGACGCGCACAGTGAGGGCTAAGGAACTAGCCCAAGAGCTGAAGATTGGAGAGATTCCCGGCCTTGAATTCACGTACATTGATGATGAGTTAGCTAACGCTATCAGGAAGCAACTTAAAGAGCCCCGGTTCCGTGTATCGGAAACGATGGTTCTTAAACACATCAATCAGGTATACCGGGGCCTCAAGGCAACCGCTGACTTTTCTGCACTTGGTATTCATGGTGCCTTTGCCGCATTTAGGCATCCCGTACTGTGGAAAAAAGCTGCAGTAGTATCACTGAACGCCTTTATGAGGCGCGATAACATTGGCGTCGCAGATGCCATGATTCGGAACGCTGATGAGATGGCGAAGGCGAAAGGTCTACTCACCTCGGATTTCTGGTCAACAGCAGGGCTTCGCATAGGAGGGGCTAGAACTGAATATGCGGTTCCGTTTACGGGGCGTTTGGCGCAGAGCAGAATCCCTGTTGCTAGGCAGACCGCTCAATTATTTGAGCGGTTTAACCTTAGCTTTGGGGTGTTTGGCGATGCCTTGCGACTCGATTGGGCTAACAAGTTGCTGGAAGCGGAGTTGCGAAGGGGCAGGACGCTGAAGCAGCTCTGGGACTCCGGGGAGATGCGCGAGATGGCGAGTATCGCCAATAAACTCACGGGGTGGTCAGAAGGAAGGTTCGGCGGGGATATTGGGGACCTGCTCCTCTTTGCTCCGAAGTATTTCCAATCCCGTCTTGAAAGCTACGCGCAGGCGCTGGTAGGTGTTGGCCGTTATGCGGGGAGGCCATTTGGAGTGAGGCAGACAATTCAAGGCAGAGAGGCTGCCGGAACAATCGCGCAGACCATTTTCTTTGCAGGTGCGTTGACGGAGATTATTAACGCAGCAACCGGGCATGAGACAGACAGGCGTCCGTGGGTGAATGGTCGCCCCAATCCTAATTTCTATACAATCCGTTTTGGTGGGCAAGACTTTTCCCTGTTTGGCCCTTCAGTGGGCTTTTTCCAGGCAATTGCGAATACAGTGACAGGACATCCTGAAAGGGCGATGCGGAGTCTCGGCAGCGGCTTCTCACGATTGCTGTGGGATAATTTTACTGGCTACACATTTTTGGGTGAAGAGGCTGCAATAACAATTGACGAGCAGGGAAACCGGAGGTTTACGTCCGCAGTCCGGGCAATGGAATATTTAACTGAGTTGGTCATACCTATAGCCCCAGGGCAGGCTGGCGAACAGCTCGTAGGGGTTGCACGGGATATTCCAGGGGCTGTGCGGCAGGTACGTGGCATAGAGCCAGAAGAAGAAATAGCGGGACCAAGCCCAGTTGAAAGAGTTATCGGCGGGACCTTGGCCTTCGGTGCAGAAACAATAGGTGGCCGGGTCAGCCCGATGAGTCGGAGTGATTGGGAGAATAGGATTGCCCAAGAGCAATTTGGCAAGCCTTACGATGACTTGGATAATAACGTCAAGCCTGTTGTAGATAAACTGGTGTTACGAGAATATGGGGAACGGGCATATCGGGGACCTAAGGGCCGCCTCTACAAAGAGAAAGATGTTATAGATGCTACATTCTTGGAGGCTGTACAGGACGCTTCAGACAAGCATTTATCGGGGGGGCCTGACCATAAAGATTATAGTCCGTCGTCTGCCAGGACGGAGTATCAGGCAGCGGTAAAAGCTCGTAGGGGCGCTCAGTATGGGTCCCAGTATAGGGCTGATAAGGGGCGTACTGTTGGCGGCGTGTACGAAACACTCTATGATAGAGATGAGGAGCGTGAAGAGCCCGAATTAGGCACGAAAGAGCATCTGCTCTGGCGGTATTACAATATCGTTCCTAATGCGACTGACGTGAATGGCAAGATAGATTGGGATGCATACGATAGGCTCTCTAGTGAGTTCTGGGCTAGCTTGAGTAACCAGGAAGTGGATATCGTTTTAGCGAATATCCGGGTTATGGAAGGTGAATTGTCCAAAGAAATGCAGACTTTGATAAATGCAGGACGATACGCAGGGGCGGTGAAAGTCGATGGGATATCCTATTGGGATATTGAGGGACTGGAACAGATCCGGCAGCATGTTGCCGACCGAGTCGGCGTAAGCAAGCGCCATGTAGATGAATACATGGATGCCGCAGTCAAGAGGCAGGAAGAGCTAAGAGGCCATGATGATACCTACAAGAAGATTGACTCTGTTCTTAGGGAAGAGCGGCGCTCGGACACCGGACTCTTGGGCCTTACGAAAATAGCATGGATGAAAAGAGCGCCTGAGGAGTGGGTTTTAGCCATGTACGCAGCGGGCTATGATTTCCTACGTGATGAAAAGATACGTCCAGTTCTTGAGCGTAGGGGGCAATGGAATACGATTACGGAACAGCCTTATGACCAGCTTTACAGGAACGCTCTTGTTGTGTCTGGCTAGCAGTATTACACATTATGTGGTATATAATGGTCTGATGTATACAAGGGAAAGGAGTTAAGGATATGGTGACATCCACTAACCCGGATGAAATGAATGAGAGTGTACAGATTATAGAACCTGAGGAACAGGGCGGAGATAGTCCGGTTGAGGAGCCGCAGCCGGTTGAAGACAGCCCTTCAGAGGAGGCTGTTGAGCAACCAGTGGCCCAGGATGGAGGGGGTGAACCTACCTCAACTAGTGTAGCAAGTGAGCCCCCACCTGCACAGCCTCCAAGACCACAGGCAGATCAGGCTGCTATCGCAGAGCTGCAACAGCGGCGGGTAGCAGAGCAGGAGCAGACTTGGCGACAGAATGTGGGAAGAGCGGCGCTAAACTATGAAAGGCAGCTACAAGAAGCCGGCTATATGCCTGAGCAGGCAAGGGATCAGGCCAAGCGGTATGTCCAACAGGAGCAAAAGTTTCGGAAGCAGGACGAAGAAGCCGCCAATATGGTCGGGTACATCCAGGGGCGTAATATGGCTGCTATACATTTTCTGAAGAAGCATGGCTTGGCAAACAAGCAGGTTCTCGATGATCTTGCTGCTCTTCAGAATACTAATAGTCCGGCAGAGATGGAAAAAGAAGCGATACGGATGAAGAATGACCGGGCAATGCGCTCTGAGATAGCCCAATTAAAACAGGGTAGAGTTCCTCCGCAGACTTTCGATAACAGTCAGGGGGCGGCGGAGGCCACTACGAACCAGGATAGGCTTCTAGATGCCTATCTTGCGGGGGATAGGTCGGAAGCTGCGATGAGAGCAGCAAGAAAATTGACACTGGGAAGTTAGAAGGAGGCCATAAATGGCACAGACAGCAACTACCGGGAATCTGGAAAATGCCCAGCGGATCATTATCGCAGCGGCGCGGTACACAGAGGAGCATAACGCTCCAGCATTGGCGCTTATTGAGCAATTTCAATTGCCCAAGGGTTCCAAGCAGGTTACTGTCCCCAAGGTAGGACAAATGACTATGTCCGACCTAGTAGACGGACAGGACATCATTGATGAGGAAGACATTGGGATGACCACAGTCGATCTTACGGCAAGTGAGGTTGGGGCAAAGGTTATCCTGACTGATAAGCTCGTCAGGCAAAGTGCCACAAATGTGTTCTCCATGATCGGGCGACAGCTTGGTGATGGCATGGCACGGAAGAAGGACACAGATGTTATAGCTCTGTGGCCTAACCTCAATGGCGGCACAGTGCTTG
>NZER01000344.1 GCA_002690445.1 Candidatus Pacearchaeota archaeon | reverse complement strand
TCGGAGTTTATAGTGCATTAATTGATTTAACTCCAATGTCAGCAGATACAAAAATAGGTATTGATATTGCAAATTGTACAATAGTAACTTCGGGATTAAAAGTTGTTACGAATGACGCATTTGAAGGAACACAAACTTTAGAGCCAATGTATTTTCAACCACCAATGCACACCAATAAAGGTTATTCAATAACAATAGTATTAAGCAGTGGAACAGCTCCAACAATACCTTGGGAAATTACAACCATTTAAATTTAGTGTAAACTAACTGCTATGGCACTCGGTAGTTATAATTTATCACATCATAGACAAAGCACTTATTATCATTTAAGAGCCGATATCGACCTAGAGGGTGTTGATTTTCAATCAGCAGTTGGCGATATAGGTCTTGACAATCCAGTAACAGCAATAACCATGGACGGAGTTGATTTCCTTTCAGCTGTTGGACAAGATGGATTTGGAATAGGCATAAGACGATGCACTATAGGACATGATGTAGATTCCTATTTTCAAAGCCAAAATGAAAGCACAAATCCTAAAGATATGACAGTAGATTTTTCATTTAATCTGCAAGAGTATAGTAACCGAGTTACTCGATATCCTAATATTGCTAGAAACTATAAAGATGTTGTTGGCAAAGATTGGAACATTACATTAGAAAATGCCAGCAAAACCATGAATCAAATTCTTTCAGAAAGAACTTTATTTAAAAACGCAGGAGGAGAAGTTAGATTCGGATATATGGAAACTGTAAATAGTTTTAATAATGTTTGTATGGGTGGTGGTGTATTAATTAGGGCTACCTATGAAAACAATAAGGTTATAGCAAGTTTTAGAGACAGAATGAACATGTTGTCTCAGGTTAACTTGTCAACTGATACGCAGTCTAAAGGTGGAGTTCATTTTGATACTGCCGAATACAATCCTGCTGATTTAGTTTGGACAGCGTTAACTGCAAATAGTTTTGGAGCTGGGTTTAGTTCTATTGAATCATATACAAACCCACAGATTCATTACGATAGTTGGAAAACCTGGAAAGACACAATGACTGGCGAAAGCATTACTTGTAGAGGTTTCATTCCTGAGAGTGTTAACTATTTAAAATTCTTACAGAATGTTGCAGAGATGACTGATTCAGCAATTTATGTAGAAGCTGACAATAGGATTTATTTCAAAAGAAACTTAACAGGAGTGGTTAGCTTTAGTGCGACAGTATCAGAAGCAGATATTATACAAATCAAGACTACTGGTGATGCTTACGATATGTGTAATCGCTACACAATGCCACTGTCTTTAAAGGTTACAGACAATAAGGTTGATTATGAAGCTCCAAATGCTTTTGTAACTTTTGCTAATTCGGCATCTGTTAATAGTTACGGTGGGGTAACTAAAAAGCCTACCAATAACTATATTTGGTACACAAACTCGGCAACGGCTAAAAACTTAGCCGATAGAATCCTATTTAGAAGAAAAGAGCCAGAAACAGCAATAACAATTACTACCCCTATGAAATACCAACAACAACAATTAGGCGATATAATTTACATTTATTCAGATGAAATAGATTTTCAAGACCAAGCCTATACATTAATCGGTACTAATGTTGACCTTAATACATTACAGATGCAATTAGAACTTTCGTCTGGTCATGGTATAGCAATAGCAAATGTGACAGTTTTTGAACTAAACGACCCTGATTTGGGCACATTAGACGGAACGATTGGAGTTCTAGGGTAGTATGGTATAATTTTGTCATGAGTTTTATAGATTTCGTATTTACAGAAGGTCAAAAAATAACAGCGACAATAATGGGACAACTAGACGGCAATTTAGACGCTATTGCCGAAGGAGCAGAATCGTCTCCTAGAATTCCTCGCCCTTTAGGTTGGGTACAATTTTGTGGATATTCAGGCAATAACGAAAGGGGTGTATATGCAAACCCTCAAGGAATAGTTAGTTCTTTAACTGTTAGTGGGGTTGCTGACTATACGATAACTTTTACCAACCCTATGTCGGATACAAATTATGGTTGTGCTAACGCTATGAGGTCAAACGCCCCAATAGGTGATGTGTCAGTTAGGGCATGTAATGCTTCAACTTTAACTACTACGACGGCTCGATTTAGAATGTACGCAGCAAACGCATCAGCGTCGGGAGCAGAAGACGCAGATTTTATATATGCAGTTTTTTATCAATATTAAGGAGAGCAAATGGCTTGGATAGATTTACAGTTTGATTTTGGAACAACATTAACAGCGAGCAAAATGAACGCTCTTGATGAGAACTTTGACGCTTTAGCTTCTGATGCTTCTGGCTCACCTACAATGCTGGGAAGAAGCACTAAAGCAGTTCATTTTTCTTCACAAGGAAGCATTATAGCTTCACGCAATATTACATCGTTAACTTATACTGCAACAGGACAATATAAAATTACTCCTACAACTCCTTTTTCTTTAAGCACACAAACAATATCTATAAGCAATGTTACTACTCGTGAAATCTTTACACTCATGAGTGGGTTTACTGCCAATGTGGCATATTCAGATGAATCAGTTAGAAGTTTAATAGGCAATAGACCTGCAACAGTAGATAGTTCATATGAAACTGTTTATTTTAGGGCTGGCAATAAAACTTCAACGGCAGCAGAAGATGTATATGAGGGATTAGTTATAATTTTCGATTGATATGGGTTGGACAGATTTAAGTTTTAGTAGTGGCAATGTTTTAACTGCAAGTGAAATGAACGCACTTCAAGAAAACTATACTGCCGTAGCAACCCACGCGAGTGGAAGTCCTGAAGTGGCTGCAATGACAAGAGGTTGGGTAAGTTTTGCAGAAGATGGGACAATATTAGACAGCGAAAATGTATCATCGGTAGTTCGCAATCAATTAGGTGAATACACGATTACTTGGACAACACCTTTTTCATCTTTTTATGGAGTAACATTTGGTGGATATAAAAGTGGAACTGCTGGCGATATCTCAGTAAGAAACTTTAGAGCTTTTCCTGTTTCTTCTGGCTCGGTGATTGTAACTTATTTGGCTTTCAATGAGGGAGCAGATGCTAAAGAAGATGTACAAGGAACGGTGGTTGCATGGCAACTATAAATTTAACAAAAGGAGGATTCTATGTGGACAATTTTAGATAGACTAAAAGAGCCTAGCACCTACGCTGGACTGTCTGGTATTATGATAGCCGTTGGCTTATCAGGAGAACAATGGACAATGATTTCAACAGTAGCAGCAGCAGTGGCTGGCTTAGTCGCTATGATTTTACGAGAAAGACAAAGTTGAGATTTAAACTAATTGTCTTTGACAATAGGAATCGTGTTGTATTACACGAAGAAATTGTAGAAGCCAATGAATTATATGGAGCAGCTCAGATAGCCAATAAGATTTTTGAAAACTTGGATATCCTTGAAAAAGACATTACTATGGAGTTGGTCAAATATGATAGCAAAGATGATTAGTGAAATCATTTCAAATTTATTAGGGAAAGCATTTGCTCTTTTAATGGGATACTTGCAAAAAAGAAAGGTAAGGAAATTAGAGGAGCGAGTGCAAACCCAAAAGGACAAAATAACAATACTAGAACACGAGAAAGAAACACAAAAAAAGATTGACGATTGGCAATATCGTCTGAAAAACAAAGAGAACGAAAGTTTAGCAAAAGAGTTAAATAAAATTAGGCATGAGAGATAGAAAAAACTACAAAGCAAAAGATTCTCATGCAAGGAAGGATAAGAAAACGAGTCAAACTTCAAAAAAAGGTAGGGTCAAAATGGCTTCAATGAACAAAAACAAAAAAAGAAGCTATAAACCTTATAATGGGCAGGGTAAAAGATGAGAAATCCCCTCACAAGCGTTTTAGGGGCAAGATTAAGAGGGTTTAGTGTAAAACGATACCTTACCATTGCTTTTCTAGTGTTAACGCTCTTATCGTGCTCAGGATTGCTTAGTTTTCATAGAGAGTTACCTAAAAAAATTAAATATTCTAAAATCGAGTTCGTAGATTGCAATTCTCCCGATAATGCACAATACTTATGTTTGACAGAGAAGGACGCTATAAAAAGTGTTATGGATTTAAAAAAATGTCAAGAGCAAAATAACTTGATGAGAGAATTATTGAATGGAAATTGAAATGTTGTTAAATTTACTAAACCAAGCTCCAGTTTTGGGAGTGTTAGTAATTCTCTATATGATGAACAAACAAAATAATGGAAAAAATGGTAAAACAGTATCAGGAGTGCAAACCGAACTTATGCGAGGAATAGGCGATTCATTAGATAAACTAGCTGACGCACAAGTTGACGCAAATAGAATAGCAGAACGTAGAGCTAGAGGATTTGAAGCATGGTTAGACAGAAACCCAAGTTGCCCATTGGGACACAACGAGAGCCCATTCGAGTCACAAAAAAACAGAAAATAAATTATCCAAAATATTTAGCAGTCCAACTTCAGGAGTATCCTGAGATTCCCGTACCACATTTCGAATATCGTTTTCACGAAACTAGAAAATGGAGATTCGACTTAGCTTTTCCCGACCAACACCTTGCTGTTGAAATAGAGGGTGGTATTTGGCAATATGGCAGACATAACCGAGCTAGTACATTTATTAAAGACATGGAAAAATATAATAATGCTTGTATGTTAGGTTGGCATTTGTTACGGTTTTCGACAGAGATGGTTAGAAACGGAGAAGCTAGGAAACAAATAAAACAATTTATGGAGAGTACAAATGGAAGATAACTTATTAGAAAAGTCCTTTTTAAGCCTCTATGATAAATTTCATTCGCTAAATTCGCATTGTCAAATCAAACATAAAACAGACACAGTTCTGGTTGGAAAATTAAAAACAATATCTTTAATCTTTGAAGACTTAAATGAGCATTATTTTTGGGAAGAAATCAATCGTAGAGACGAGGAAAATGGCGAAAGCAACGCACACTAGAACACTGTTTGTGTCCGACTTACATATTCCGTATCAAGATGTGCGTGCTTTAAACTTGGCGATGGATATCATTAAAGATTTCAAATTAACCGACCAAGACAATATTATAATTGGTGGCGACTTAGTTGATTTTTACCCGTTCAGCACGTTCCCTGTTGATTTATTACAATCTAATATAGAAACCGAAATAGAACAAGCAAAGGACTTCTTATCGGAGTTACGCAAGATTGCTAAAAATCCGACAATATACTATTTTAGAGGAAACCACGAGGAAAGATTGCAGAAAATGGTTTTGACAAAACTGCAAGCTATGAGTCAAATGTTGTACAAACAATTATCTTTGTGGGAACTCCTTGGTTTAGAAAAGTTCAACATTCAGTTTGTAGAAAGTCCTTTCACTTTAAATAAACGCCTTTATTATGTACACGGTCATGAGAAGCGTTCAATGGGGCAGCCACAGCACATCGCCAACTTACAGCTCAAGCATTATAATCGTTCTGTAATGTTTGGACACCACCACAGATTTGATATGACACTTCAAACTCAACTAGATAGTTCAATTTTAGGAGCATGGGGTAATGGTTGTTTGTGTGATTTAAGCAAAATGCCTGGAGGTCTTTATTCAAGTTTTGACAATACTCAGCGTGGCATATCGGTTGTATATGAAAAGCCAAATAAAATATTTAGTGTAGAACAATTAATCTTTATACCGAACAAACAAAAACACTATGAATGTTTAGTGCATGGAATTGATTACACGTCTAAATAATCTACCATTCTTTGAATAAAAATGGAGTTGGTTAACTTCCCTTTTTCTATTCTGGTAACCACTGGACCAAATGTTCCTATTTGTTTTGCCACTTGTGCTTGTGTTAGTCCTAATAAGCGTCTTTTTATGCGTAGCTGTTTGGGCTTGTCGTATCTATCTTTTGTTTTTTCAAACTCCAACATAAGCTGTCTTGCTACAATTTCGGGTTGGTTTTTCCTTTTTTTACACAAAAATGACAAATATTGTTTCGTAACACCTAATTTAGAGCCAATTTCAGCAAATGATTGGTCACCGAAATATCGGGCTCTGGCTACTTCTTTTACTACGTTTTGCATTTAGGTACTTTACATCATTAGATTAAATTTGTAAAGATATTGACAATAATATATTAATGTGTATATTAACAATATGATGGTAGAAAGACAATTAGTTGAATACTATTATGGCGACATGGAAGATTATTCCATTGATATTGCTGAAGGTAAGAATCCTGTGGTTTTTCGGTATGGTCGAGATGCTGATGAGTTTCTTGAAAATCTTTATAAATACACCCATTTTTCTTGGTTGTGTAAGAATGTAGACGATATGAAACGAAGGCTAGTTAGACGGTATGAAGGGCGAGCTAAAGACGAAGACTTGTCAACAAATACGAAATTCAGGGATTGGTTGTTAAGAAAGCGTTTAGTAATAAAGATACCCGAGGAATATGATGAAAGAAAAATTTGAAAGGTGGATAGAAGACTGTCCCTGTGATTATAATTTTTTAGAATATGGAAAAAAATTGAAAAATAGTAGTGACTTGTTAAGTGGATTCGTTGAAGATGAAACAGTAAGGATATATCAATTCTATCCAATCGAAAGAAAAGACGAAGATAAAAACGAAGGAGGTGTTTTATAATGTCAGTAGATGGACACGAAGAAATGGTAGAGCAAGTTCAAGAAGAAGTTGATGAACTACTCCCTAACGGTACAGACAAAGAAAAAAACAAGCTATTTAAAGAGTTGGTTGAGCAAAGAGCAGAGCTTGGCGACTATATGTATAGCTTACAAAAAGGAGGTTAAAATGGGATTAAAAACTATTGAAAAAAGCATAGAGCTTAATGCGACAATAGATAAAGTTCTTACTAATAAAGAGAAGGTTGCCAACGGTGTAGAAATAAACGGAAACCGATATTACTACACAAAATCTAGTGGAAAAGTTGTGGATTATGCAGCTGGTACGCCTATTACACTGGTGTATGACCACGCACAAGACACAGAGAGTGGTAACGATGTTTATTTTATTAAGTTTTTGGATTTATCCGATGAGCTTGTAGCAAATAAACACGTTAAAGAAACCGATTTTCACCAGAAAAAGAATGGCAAACCCTCTCAGTATAGTTCGACAGAAACAGTTGTTAAAACTCCTGATACTCAGGTTTTAATTGTTAGGCAAAACTGTGTATCAAACGCAGTAGCTTTTCATCAGAACGTAAAAACCAAATCTGAAGAAGACATATTAGCCGTTGCGAAAACATTTGAAGAATGGATTTTTAGAACTACCGATGTAGAACAAGAAAAAGACGATGTACCTTTTTAATAAAAAATGGTACGATTAGCAAAGGGGAGATTAAATAACAGAGCAGGGCTCTTGATACCTCCTGGTCCTGTTCACACCCTAATGCGACTATAAAAATTATCTCCCCCTCCCTTTTCTTGGTTGACAATCTGAGCTTTTTATTGACAATACTATTATTCTTTTATATAATCTATTAGGAGGTTTCGATGGAAGATAAACCAAATTATTATGCTGTTATTCCTGCAAATGTGAGGTATAGCGACATGTCTCATTTTTGCAAATTGTTATTCGCAGAGGTGTCTGCACTCTCTAATAAAGAAGGACATTGTTGGGCTACTAATGGCTATTTTGCTCGAATATATGATGTAACCAAAGAAACAATATCTCGTTCTTTCTCACAATTAGAGGACAAGGGTTTTGTGACAATAACTTTAGAATACGAGGGTAAACAGATTAAAAGACGTATTATCAAAATTGTCAATACCCCCCATGACAAAAATGTCTATACCCCTATTGATAAAAAAGTCAAAGAGAATACTATAAAGAAGAATACTACAAGAATAGAATATAAATATAATAGAGACAAAGAGGATTTTGATAGATTTTGGTCAAAACTAGACGGTAGAAAAGTAGGAAAGAATGACGCTTTTAAGGCTTATTCTAAGATAGATACTGGATTAAAAGCAGAAGAACTAGCACAAAAATTTAACTATCTACTATCCAGTAGAGAAGAAAAGTTTGTTCCCTATCCTCAAAAATGGCTTAGGAACGAAAGTTGGAACGAAACTCCAACAAACCCCCTAACTCCCCATGAAAAGGGACGCATGTTTTCTGCCTCAGCTATAACCGTGGCAGACCTGACTGATGACAACTTTCCTAATGAGGCATATTTTAAAGAGACAATAGACGAACACACTAGGCAGGGAGAGGCAGAACTTGCCCTGTATTACAGAAACGAATATGACAAATGGAAAAAACAAAAAGAACAGGGTAAAATATAGGAGCAAATATGAGTAAAGAGCTACACGATAGTCTAAAGAGAAGCGAATTAAATTCTTTTATTATTCTATACGCACTTAGAGACTACCTAACAAAATATAAAACCGACAAAGAGTTACCCGAATTTGTCCACCAATTAGAAGAACTGGTTGAAAAATACGACAGAAGATGCACAAATATTTTAATAAAACGAAACCTTATTAGTGGAGAAGTAAATGCAACTGATTAACGGCTCAATACAACAGGCAGTAAACAGACTAAGCGAAATCAACATTACAGTTTTAAAAGGAAGGATTGAACGGGGTGCTCTCCTTTTACAACTTAAAAACGACAAATCTTATGTAGGACACGATTCTTGGGTAAATAGTTGGTCAGATTTTCTCGATTGTATAAACATTAATAGAGAAACTGCACGACAAGACATGGAGGTGTTTCAAGAGTTTGCAGAGGCACTAACACAAAGACCTGATTTATTAAATAGCTGTAGCTATGAACGCCTAATTAGGCTTTTGCCTGTAATAAGGCTACGCAAAAAAGAAGGTAGAAAAATTGGAAAAGTGATGCTACTAGAGATGACAGCGAGAAGCAAAAGAGAAGATTTTGACAACAACCTTAAAGAAATGAAAGGACTTGTGCCAGACGATAAATGTATTGACCCAGTAGAGTGTGACTCTCCTAAAATTATATTAGAAAGATGTACAATATGTGGAGTAACGTATCGCAGAAAGGACTTAGAAAATGGCTAGAATATATTTGCCTAACGAAGAACTTGTTAAGTCCTATTCTTTAGAATATCTCGAATACATGCGTAACGAAAAATGTTGTATTAGTTTTGAACAAGGCTGCGACCTACACCATTTAGACAATATCCAAGTCAATAGAAAGAAACCCAACACAAGACACTTTACTGTTGTTCCTTTAAATAGATTGTTACATACCGAATATCACGGTATGGGAATTGACAAGTTTCAACAAAAATACAAAATCCAACTTTGGAGGGAGGCTTTTTACAATTTAGCCAAATGGCTTTTGGTCAAAATGGAAGACAATGAGCGAAAGACCCCTTAGTTTTGAAAAGAAAGTTTTAATCAAACTAGCAATAGGAGAAGAAAACATAACTATAGACGAAAACGACTTCTATTTTTGTAAAAAATGTAGTTCACCCTTTAATTTTTATATTGACCACGAGAAAGACGACTATGTAGTTCAATGCAAAGGAGGGTGTTATAAAAATGACTAAATATGTTGAAAAACTAACCCAAGACATAATGGGCATATTAGAAAAAAACTGTGGCAAACATTACCACAAAGAGTGTAAAAACGCAGATACGGCAGTTATTCATGCAACCGAAGAAGCGATTAAAGACGCAATACACTCTAATCTTAATAGTTTGTTTTTGTTTTTAACAGAAAGTGCTGTAATTAGAGCAAGAAAACAAGAACTGGAAAGAGCAAAAAATGAGTAAAATAACAATGGCACAACTTAAATTGTTAAAGCCGTATGCTAAAAACCCTAGAAAAAACCAACCAGTAGACGATGTGGCTTCTAGTATTAAAGAATACGGGTTTACCAATCCTATATTAATTGATAAAGACAACAATATTATCGCAGGACATACTAGGTATAAGGCTGCCCAACAACTTAAACTAAAGACCGTTCCTTGTGTAGTGTTAGATTTGCCAAAAGACAAAATTAAAGCCTATCGGTTATTAGACAATAAGTTAGGCGAAAAAGCTGGTTGGGACACCTTTCTATTTGAAACAGAACTGCAAGAACTTATTGATACGGGCTTTGATATAGAGAAGTGGGATTTAGAATTTACCTTAGACGACAATGAGCCAGAAGTTAAAATCATTGAGCCTGAAACAAACCAAAAACACGAGAGGTTTAAACAATTGGTTTTTCTATATGAAGACGTAATAAAATACGCAGACCACTTCAAAAGAATCCAGGCTATTAAATATGAGTTAGGATACGATACAGATGACCAGATTATAGAAACCCTATTAGAGGTTTACAGTAAAAACAAATGATAATTTTAGTAAACCCTATGTGGTCGGTTGAACATCTTAACAAAGACTCTAATTATGTTCATATTAAAAAAATTATTGAAAGATTCACTCAATTATATCCCGATACATATTTCATAATACCTTTTCCTGCACGCCACTTTAAATATTACGAAGATGGTTTATTTCAAAACCCTAATGTTGTCCGTATTCCATATGTCATTCCGTTGGCTAAAAAAATAAACAATATCACTTTTGACGGAGCTTTCTTTAACCGTATTGTAGAGCAATACGGAATCGGTTTAATTTATAATCAGATACCCGAAGTTACAGGACAACTTAAATCTTTAGACAGTCATTTTTCTTCCACTATACCAATTGTAAACCAGCACCATTATATTTATCACGACTCACTTCCTTATCCTTTAGAGAATCAAATGCAATATGTTTATTGGCAGATTCTTGGAGATGTTCTAGCTGATGTAAACATCTATAACTCTAAATACACCTTTAAGATGGTTAAAGAAAATGTTGAAAAATACATGCCTAACTTTCTACCTGATATAGAAAAAAAAGCTAAAGTCTTATATATGGGGTTTTACGACAAAAAACACTCATATAACAAAAACCGATTTAAAAAGTTCACTTTTATGTACAACCATAGGTTGCAACAATATAAGAATTGGGCAGATACATTTGCCATGTTTGATTTTTTAAACAATAACTACGATTTTGAAGTGGCTTTGTGTCCAGTTGGACCAAGCAATATAACGCCAATTAACAAAAAACCTTACACTAAAATCTATGAAGTAAAAACCGAAGCCGAATATTATGATGTGTTATCTAAATGCCATTGTAATACATATAATTCACAATATGAAACTTTTTGTATTTCTATATTTGAAAGCATGATGTTTGGTTTAGCAACAATAGTTCCTAATGCTACCACTATGCCCGAGTTGCTTGGCAAGGGAAACCCTCAACTATTTCAAGGAAAAAAAGAGCAAATACAGAAGGTTAAAGCCCTACTAAAGGACCCACAACAGGCACACGTTTTTGGAATAGACAATATTAGACGAGCAAAAAAATTTGATATAGATACATATTGTCGAGAATTGAACTACATTTTCGAAGAACAGTTTAATAAATATGATATGTATTATAGTTTAAAAGAAAGAAACAAAGCAAAACTGCAAAAATACATTGACCGTCACGACAAAATTAGTGTCCATGATATGAAAAAAATACGCAGATATATCAATTTATCGAATCAGTCAGTTCCAAACCATCGCCTAACAAACATAATGCAACATGTTGGATATAAACATATTATAGAAAATGACGAAGCCTATTTTGTGAAGACTTGACAAAAGATTTCTTCCCCTTACCATATTTATATGAAAGTCTCAAATAGTATCTTGGAAAAACTCATTGTCGAACACAAAGGCTTTGTAACCCAAATATGTAAATCAGCAGGTATCTCTCGTCAAACCTTTTACAATAGGTTGGAACGCCACCCTAGATTAAAAGAAAAATTGGATAACAGTAGAGATGAAATTGTGGATTTTGCAGAGTCAAAATTATTAGAACTTATTAGAGAAAAACACTATCCTAGTATTCGGTTTTATTTAGAAACCCAAGGCAAGAGCAAAGGATATGTAATTCGTCAAGAAGTAGACCAAACTCAAACAATAAAAAACATTTTAGAAGTTCCCGAGATAAGTGCCTATGAGCCGACAATCGAAGACATCAAAGAACACTAATGTTATTTGGAAGCCTACCAAAAAACAATTAGAATTTTTAAAAGCAGGAAGCATATTTGAAGTAGCTTATCTTGGTGGAGCTGGTAGTGGGAAGTCTAGCGTCTTACTGGTTGACGCAGCCAGGCAAATGAATGAAGCCGATGCCAAAGCTGTTGTTTTTCGTAGAACTACCCGAGAATTAAGACAACTTTTAGATTATTCATATAATATCTATGGGCGTTTAGGAGCAAAGTGGAACGACCACAAATCTAAATGGCAGTTTCCTAGTGGAGGTCAAATCTTTTTTAGCCATATGGAAACAGCAGCAGATAAATACCAACATGATGGTCAAGAATATTCAGCAGGTGTTTTTTTTGACGAGATAACTTCTTTTGAAAAGGACCAATATTTATATCTTCATTCAAGATGTAGAAGCACTAACCCTAGACTTATTCCAAGAGTTAGGTGTACTGGCTCACCAGTTGGCAAACATGTGGACTGGGTAAGGACTCATTTTGTAGACCATGGTCCATACAATATTTATAAAGACCCAGAAACCCAACTGTCTCGTTTATATATTCCAGCTACCCTAGACGACAACCCTTATTTAATGGAAGCAGATAAACAATATGAACAACGATTAAAAATGCAAGGAGACAAAGTTTACCAAGCCCTCCGATATGGAGATTGGACAAAAATAGAAGGCATTTGCTTTCCTGAGTTGAACGAAAAAGCCCACTTGATACCTACCTATACACCTAAACTTAACGATGTAATTATTAGAGCTTTTGATTATGGGTTTTCTGCTCCATTCGCAACAATATGGCTTGCTTATACTGAGGACAAAAAGATGATATGTTTTAAAGAATACGTGGGAACACTAGATGGGACAAATAAGGGGTTACAAATGCCAGCAAACGAAGTAGCAAAAACAATAAGAGATATGGAAAAAGCAAACAATATTGTTCCAATGTATTGTCCTGCTGACCCTTCAATGTGGTCGAGACAAAACACGGGAGAATCAATAGCTGAAATATTTGAATTAGAAGGTTTGACTATGCACAGAGCTAACAATGATAGAATTTATGGAACACAACAAATCCACATGAGGCTTAACGAATCGGATTTCACAACTAAACCAACCTTGTATATTACAGAAGATTGCCCATTCACCTTTAAGGCTTTACAGCAAATAATGGTTGATAAGCGAAACATAGAGACCTATGATACAACAGGTTTTGACCACCCTGTCGATGCTTTAAGGTATGGGTGTGTGGAAATTCCATTTGAATATGGCATGGACAATACACCTCCTGAAATATTTGGAGACAGACAGACTACCGATATGGTATTCTGATTGAACTTTCTTATTATTTAGCTTATTATTAAAAGAACATGGCAATCGTAGACAATATCACAAAACTTTTTCAGCAAGTCCAACCCAAAACTCCAAAACCTAGAATGAGTGAGTTGGCATCTACACAATCACAGCTCTATGGTAAATACAACTTGTTACCATATAATCCTGATAGTCTAATCGCTAGAAAAGGTATGCAAATATATGACCAAATGCGTGTTGACGATATGGTTAAAGCTAGTTTAACACTCAAAAAGTTTGCTACACTTGCTCCTAACTTTAAAATTATCCCTGCTTCTGGGGACGCACAAGATGTAGAGATAGCTGATTTTATAACCTATACACTAAACCTAATGGAAGGCTCAATGAATGATGCACTCTATCAAATTATGACAGCATTAGATTATGGCTTTTCCGTGACAGAGATTAACTATTTACAATATACCGAAGGTAAATTTAAGGGTAAATTCGGTCTTAAAAACCTAAAGACTAAAAGACCACACAATTATAGCTTTAAAGTTGATAGATATGACAATTTGACTAAACGAGGTTTGATAAATGTTATAGACGGAGAAGAAAGAGACCTACCAGTAAGCAAGTTTTTAATATTTAGTTATCAAAAAGAGTTTGGCAATTGGTATGGAACATCTGATTTAAGACCAGCATATAGAGGTTGGTGGTCAAAAGATACAATAATAAAGTTTTGGAATATTTATTTAGAACGATTTGCAAATCCAACCGTTCTAGGTAAATACCGTTCCAATGACCCTACAAGCAGAACGAATCTTAGAAATATTTTAGACAATCTAACAGCTAAAACTTCGATAACTCACAGAATAGATGAGTTTGATATTGAATTTTTAGAGCCAAAGAGAAACTCAACACAAGATTTTAAAGAAAGCATTGGCTATTATGATAGAGCAATATCTCGTAGTATTTTAATACCCGATAGGTTAGTAGCAGAAGGACAATTTGGAGCTTACTCTCAAGCCAAAGTCCATTTCGATGTATTTATTTTTGTGTTAGAAAAACTAAGACAAGATTTAGAAGAAACAGTGGTGAACGAACAATTAATTAAAAGGCTTGTAAACTTTAACTTTGCAGGTGTAACCAGTATTCCACATTTTAAATTTAACCCACTAACTGATGCACAAAGAGTAGAGCTACAAGAAATGTTCTTAAATGCAGTAGATAGAGGTGTGATTTCTCCAACCCTAGAAGATGAAAACTATATTAGAGAAAGCCTGTTTTTTCCAGAAAAAGAATTAGCCGATAAAGTGTCACTACCCCCTACTCCACCTCAATCAACCCCTAAACCAGAAGAACAATCTAAAAAAAAAGACAATAAACCCAAAGACTTAGACCCTAGCTCTGAGCTACCCGAAGCTCTAAAGAAAGAAGCACAAAAAGGTTTAGAATGGCGAAAACAATATAAGAGAGGAGGAACTCAAATGGCACTTCGTAGAGCTAATGAGTTTATTAAAAATAAGACAATATCTTCTGGCACAATCAGAACAATGGTCGCATATTTTAACAGACATTTAATTGACAAAAAAGGTAAGGGTTTTAACCCTGGGGAAGAAGGGTATCCAAACAATGCTAGAATAGCTTGGAGTTTATGGGGAGGAGATGTTGGATTTATTTGGGCTAGAGGCAAACAAAAACAATTAAAAAAAGAAGAAAACAAGGGTGAATTAGAAGCTCATATTATGCAAGCTCTCAAAGATAAATCTAGGGAACACAACTTGTCTATAGACAATATCCCTTTCAAAAAAGTTACCACTAGACTTTTAACTTTAGTATTTAAAAGAGGCTTTAAAAATCAAAACACAGATGAAGCCTATCAAAGAGTAAATTCGTTTCTTAATGCTGTTAAACATGAAAAGTTTACAAAAGAAACTCACGATACTGATTTAATTCCAAAAGGACACAAGTTAAGGAAATGACAAATGTATCTTCTGTAGCTTTACCTACGAATGTTATACCTATTACTAATTACAAAACCTTTGACAAGCAAGATTTAAGGTGTCAGAATTGTAATAAATTATTGGCGAAAGCTAATGAGTGGAAAACATTTGGTATTGAAATCAAATGTCCACGATGTGGCTCGTTGGAGAATTTTTAATATGGCAGAAGAAGTAGATATAACACCTAGACCAGTCGATACAGACGATGTACCCGAAGTTGAGGCTTATGCAGAGAATAAAGTTAATGGAGCTGGAGCATCATACGCTTCAGAACGCATTGATTCAGACAATATTGATGGCGAAAGCGAATGGTCTTTTAGTGCAGAAGATGGAAACGCATTACTTGGTCCTGATGGTGATGATTGGGACAATTATGGCAAATTCCATTTAGGAATCAACGAATCTGCCGAGCCTAAAACAAAACAATATTATAGTTTTCCATTTGGCAAAGACGGAAAAGTTTATGTTTCTGGTATGAGAGCCGTAAGACAGAGAGCTGCACAATTCGAACATACTGCAATATTTGAGGAGGCAGGCAAATTAATGGACAAACTAAAAGCTAAAGGGTATCAGATAGAAGGAGAACTACCTGAAGAAGAATTACCCGACAAAGAAATACCCAAAGAAGAAGACAATAAACCTTTCGCACAAGCTGAGGCTATTGAAAACAATAGACTCGACACTCTAGCTTCAAGCGACTGTGATTGTGAGGATAAAGAAGTGTGCGACTGTGATAAAACTGAAAAGGATTACGCAGTAGAGCAAACATTTAATCTTAATGGAGTGGAAATCTTTTCAACTGGTGTTTGGAACGGTGACAAATATTCAGAAAAAGATTTAAACAATATGGTCGAAAACTTTGACCAAGTTGGTTTTGAGCCACCAATTAAGATTGGTCATAACGAGGAGCAACCTGAGTTGAATGATGGACAACCTGCACTTGGTTACATTGACAAAATCTACCTAGCTGGTAACAAACTACTTGCTAACTTCAAGGAACTTCCTAAGAGAGTATATGAAGCAATTAAGCGAGGCAACTATAAAAGAGTTTCAAGTGAAATATATTGGGACTACACTAACGACGGCAAGTCTTTTGACAGAGTGCTGAAAGCAGTAGCTTTGTTAGGAGCAGATATTCCTGCTGTAACAAATTTGGAAGCCATTACTGGTTTATACAAAGAAGTTGGAGAAGGGACAATCAAAAAACATTATGATGGAAAGGAGAGTGAAATCATGGAAGAAGAAAAAACAATAGAACTTCAAGCTGATACAATCTCTGTGGAAGAACACGAAAAAACTGTCGATGGACTCAACAAAGAAAACGAGGAAATCAGAAAAGAATTCGAGGCTCATAAAGCAGAAATTAAGAAGCAAGAAATTGTTTCCTATATGGAAGACCTTACCAACGAAGGCAAGGTTACTCCTGCGTATAGCGATGAAGTCAAAGCTCTACTTTCAACTGCTACTGACGAAAAGGTCTATAAGTTCTCACAAGACAATGAGGACAAAGAGCTTTCTCAGTACGAGCTTGTCAAAAAAATCTTCAACTCTATGCCTAAAATTATAGAGTTTGCAGAATTATCTGAAAATGGGGAATCAATATTTGATGTAATTCCTTACGATAATGCAAGTCAAGAAGTTGATAGAAGGGCAAAAGCCTATCTCAAGAAAAACAAAGCTGATAACTATGCCGAGGCTTATAAGTTAGTGCTTCAAGATGATAGCGAATTAAAAGAAAAATATGAAAGAGGAGAGTAATTAAACAATGAGTAATAGAACATTCATAAGCATGGTAGCCAACGAAGACTTATCAAGTATGCAATACAAAATAGTCTATGTCGATGGCAATAACGGAGCAAAACTAAGAGCAGCCCAAGGAGTCGGCGTACTCGGAGTTTTAAACAATAAGCCACAAAGTGGAGAACACGCATCAGTCGTAGTGGCTGGGCTAACAAGATGTGTTGCTGGTGGAACGGTAACTGCTGGTAGCTGGATTACTTGTTCAGCAAGTGGAACTGGTATCACAGTATCATCTGGCGAATATATCTTAGGCAAGTCTATAACTGGTGTTGCATCTGGAAGCAATTTCCAAATGCTTGTTCAACATAACGGTTATCGTGGCTAATAAAAATTTAAAAATAGGAGATTAGAACAATGGCAATAACAGCAAGAGATGTACACATAGATGCTCCATTATCCAATTTAGTTGTTGGATTCGAGCCTCGCAATACAATCGTACAAGACATCTTTCCCGTAGTTGACGTAGCAAAACAATCTGATGTTTACTATAAGTATACTAAAGGCGATTTCTTTAGACTTCCTAGTACAACAATTAGAGCTCCCAAAACTAAAGGTAGAAGTGTAAATTTTAATGTTTCTTCAGAAACTTATTACGCAGCTAACTACGCTTTGGTCGACGAGATTACATACGAAACTATGGCTAACCAAGACACACCATTGAATGTAAAAGAGAAATCAGCTCGTAACCTAAAAAACTTACTAATGTTAGATTGGGAAAATCGAGTTGCTAATCAAATAACTTCAGGCTCTAATTTGGGCTCATACGCAGCAGTTAGTTCAAAATGGTCAGACGGAACAGCTGGAAACAGCGACCCATTTGGCGATATGCAAACTGCAAAAGATGCAGTAAGAGCTACAACAGGTCTTGAAGCTAATACAATCATTATGGGACAATCTGTTTACAATTCTTTAATTAAACATGCAGACATTCTTGACAGAATTAAATATGTTCAAAGAGGTGTTGTAACAAGAGACTTATTGGCAGCATTATTTGATGTCGATACAGTTCTTATTGGTAGTTCAATTAAGAACACAGCAGAGGAAGGACAATCAGACAGCTTCTCAAATATTTGGGGAACAAATACTATCGTGGCTCACTTAACAAGTGGACCAAACGTAGATGGTAGAGACCCATCATTAGGCTATGCCTTTAGATGGACAAACCCAATGTTTGGAAGTCCAATGGTTGCTGAATCTTGGGACGACCCAGACCATGGCAATTATACAAACTTGAGAGTTCAATACTATCAAGATGAAAAAATTGCAGCAGCCGAATTAGGCTATCTATGGACTGGTTGTGTTGACTAACACGATTTAGATTAAGGGCGAGTAGAGGTTTTTGTGTTCATGCAACGACAATAACCTCGGGGACACTTGCCTTTTTTCTTTTTTTTTGATACAATACCCCTAGGGGAATTCAAATAACAATTTGATAACGGAGAAAGGCAAGAGATTGTCCACTACCCTCTTTATTTTTTTGACAATATTCTTTATAATACTGTAAACAGATAACCGAAGGAGTTACACCTTATGACAAAACACAAATTAGACATAGTTTTCCTTGTAGCAGGAATGGAAGTTTATCCAGACATTATGAAAGAAAAATCTCTGGGAGGAAGCGAAACTGTTGGCTTAGAAATGGCTTATGGTTTAGCCAGGCGTGGTCATAATGTCAAACTTTTTTGCAATACACCAAAAAACGTCAAACATAATGGAGTTGCCTTTCACCCTTATTCTGTTACAGGAGAAGGCTTTGAGCAATTTACAGCTTATGTAACAACAGCAACACCCGATGTGACAATAGTCCAAAGAATTCCCCAGGCTTTTTCAGCTCAAAATAAAAGCAAACTTAATATTTTATGGCAACATGATTTTGCGACAATAAGGCAAAGGGCAGAATTTAACAGTGCGTTATGGAATGTAGATGAAGTTTTTGTTTTATCTGATTGGCAAAAGGAACAATATAAAGATGTTTACAACTTAGAAATGAACAGAATCCATTACAATTATGATTTTTTATGGAAAACAACCAATGGTATCCAACCAATTAAAGATTACCAAGTTAAAAGAAAACCTAAACAATTAGTTTTTACAAATAGACCAGAACGAGGACTTGATATCTTATTATATGATATTGCTCCTTTAGTCTGGAAACGGGATAAAGATGTTGAAATAGTCATAGCTGGGTATGACAATACTACCGACCAAATGGCTGATTTTTATAAAACACTAGCTGTGCAGGTTAGACAATATCAAAAAGAAGGTTTCAAAATAAACCATGTAGGAGCTTTAACTAAAGAGAATCTATATAAGCTCTATCAAGAATCAACAGTATTTGTTTACCCAACAATGTTTTATGAAACAAGTTGTATAACTGCTATGGAAACGCAAGAGTGTGGATTGCCAATGGTTACTTCAAAACGAGGAGCATTACCCGAAACTTGTGGTGATGGCAATATCCTTATTGATGGAATAGCAAAAGACGGAGATTACCAAGCAAGTTTTGTTGACGGAATTTTTGAAATATTGGGAGAGTTTGGAACAAATGCTCAATCCATTAGAGACAATAATCTCCGTTCCGTTTCTAAACAATATTATTGGGATAATGTATGTGAACGATGGGAAACACACTTCCTTGAACTGTTAAGAGATAAAACTCAATGTAAACGAGATTTATATGCTCACTTATATCAAAGAGAAGATATTATGACATTAGAATATGCACTCAAATCTGACAATAGTGAATTGGCAAACGAGTGGAAAGCCAAATTAAAAGAACACTATTCTTACATTCATGATAGAAAACAATATGTTGATAAATACATCAAACTAGGTGAAGAATACATTGCGAAGGAAACCAATTTTAATCCCCGACTATATCCACGAACTCAACTTATGATACAGCTATTGAAAGATTATCACGATGTAAAACCCATAAAAGAAATTCTGGATTTTGGTAGTGGAATAGGAAATGAAGCATTTTATATTTGTCAAACTATTCCTGAGGTTAAGGTGGATTGCGTTAATATTTCAGAAAAGGAAAACGAAGGAGCTATCAAACTTATCCAAAATACTAAACCTGAGCTTTTAGACAATATTAAATTTATTACTGGAGATGAAGATACCCTCCCTGATAAAAAGTATGATTTGTTGTTTTTAGGTGAGATATTAGAACATCAACCTCACCCTGGGGTGTTCCTAGAGAAACTAGAAAAGTACCTAAAAGCCGATGGTGTAGTTATTATCAGCGTACCTCATGGGTTATGGGAAGATGAGAGACACGCCCATCTGTGGAATTTTGAAAGGCAAGACTTATATGAGCTTTTTTCTCAAAGAAAAAATATCAGCGTTCAAACAATGTCAGGAGCTAGTAATGTAAAATTAAGTGACAATTTAGGTTGGTGGGTTATATCTTACAAAAAAACTCCTGCAAAATTAGGGACAATAAACCTAAAACGAAAACTTGCCCTCCAGTCTCCGAGACAATTAGTAAGCACTTGTATGATTGTTAAAAATGAAGAAGCAATGCTAGGTAGAGCTTTAGCGTCTATTGCAGATATCTCTGACGAAATAATTATTGCCGACAACGGTAGCACTGACCGTACCCTTGATATAGCGAGACAATATGGAGCAACAATAGTCCAGGGACAAAATCCTCAAGAAATAGGCTTTGACGAAGCTCGTAATTTTGCAATAAGCCACGCTAAAAATAGTTGGATACTATGGATAGATGCCGACGAAGAACTACAAGACCCTTTTAAAGTTATAAAATATTTGAGACATAATGCGATGAATGGATACAGCCTTAAACAGGTACATTTTTCTACCGACCCCCCAGTAGCTCCAAAGGTAGATTTACCTATACGATTATTTAGAAATCATAAAGGTGTAAGATTTTATGGGTTTGTACATGAACACCCAGAAATCAATATGGGTGATGGCGTGGGGGCTTCCATGATATGCTCAGATGTGACAATAGGTCATGATGGATATTTAACTGAATTAGGACGTAGAAAAAGATTTGAACGCAATATTCCTTTAATGTTTAAAGACCGAGAAAAGTATCCAGACAGACTCCTCGGAAAATTTCTAATGTTACGAGACTATGTACATTTAGCCCGATATGATGTTGAACGGAATAGACGCTTAACAGCGAAGGCTTTAGAATATTGCAATGAGGCGTTAAAATTCTTTGATGAATCCTTTGCAAAAGACAATAATCTATATCAAGACGAAGCCCTATCATTTTACTCGGAAGCTATGAAAATATTAGGAATCGGACTTGAATATTCAAGCAGTTTAGTATGGGTTGACCAAACTGGAAAAGACCACAATATTGACATTGCTGGGCGATTTAAGTCAGCTCAAGAATTCCTAGAATACCAAAAAACAAAGCTAAAAGCCTTAGAGGACTTATATACAGGCGAGTTTCTCTAGCGTACTTACGACTTATTAAATCAATTGACAAATATATATATTGATATACCCTATTTATATGGAGGTAATTAATTATGAGTGACGCAAGAAACGACATATGGGTTGAAACTTTTATAGAAAGACTTGATGACAAATGTCATGAGTTAAACAAAGGAAGTGAAGCTAACCCAAAATACATACCAAAAGACATAATTGAGCATTGCATATATCATGACAATGTTTCATTAATGGAGCTTAGTCCAATAGTTGATGAGGCAGTTGATAAAGCAATATCTCGATATAACTTGTGGATTATAGAAGAAGCCACATTGGTGGGCATATTGGAGACGGTGGAGCAATGAGCGATTATGAAAGAACGCTAGAAGAAAGCAGTATTTTTGCTAAAAAAGTTGGAGAAGCTATGACCAGTTCTTACACTAAAGGGCACGAAGCTGGTGTAATTCGACTTAACACAGCTTTGATAACTTTTATGAATGTCAGTAACAAGTTTTCAATTAGCTTTGATGAGATGCAAAAAATTGCTGAAACAGTTAGGCAAGACATTTCAGAAGACGAGATTCTGGAGGAGGAAACCAATGAAATATAAAGATTTAACAGAAGAAGAACAAAGAGCTTACCGACAAACATACGGCAAGGAGTATAGAGCTAAGAATAAGGAAAGAGAAAAAACCCGTAAGGCGAAATGGTATCAAGACAATAGGATACGAATAGGAGAACATCAAAAGCAATATAGGGCTAATCCCAAGTGGAATGGGTTAACCTATGAGCAATATCGCTATGCACGACTTAAAGCTAATCCAGAAGCGTATGAAGAATTCTTAAGGAAATCAAAAATCGCCAACAAAATCTGGAAAAAAAATAATCGTAACCACTATTTAGCGTATCAAAAGGAGTATCACAGGGCGAAAAAGAAAGAATCTTTAGAACAAAGGAGGGACAATGGACTTCTAGCACATGAAGATTTGGAGCATGAGCAATATGACCATGTTCCAGAACAGGAGGAAACCAATGAGTGAAATCACAAAAAGGATTGACAAAAATAGGCAACATATAGTTATAGATAATGTAGAGCTGGTGGGATTAAAAGAAATCCTACAGAATCATCAATATCTAATGGAGCAATGTCCAGGTTTATTTCCAGATGATTACGATATTCAATTAGAGATTGTCAAATATTGGCTAGATAAATTTAAGCCCATTTTTAATCAGGCGAAAATTAATGTTGATAATGGACATAGAAAATCAAATTGTCCGTTACGAGTTATATACCCAAAAGATGAGGAAACCAATGAAATATAAAGATTTAACAAAAGGACAAGCGATTAAAAGCAAACAGCTAGGAATAGAAGTGTCAGGTCGTTTGGTAGAAAGCGTCAAGCAAGGTCGTGGCGTAAAAGGTACTGTGCTGATTCACACTAACGCTTCAGAAGTAGGTATGTTTGACGAGATTGGAAGTGTATATGCAACAGATATAACACAAGCTATGAACAAAGATGACCACTGGGAAGTGGTAGAGCATGAGCCTAAAATGTTAGAATGGGCAAAAGAGAGGGATAGATATGGAAATATTTGAAAATATGTTTTGGATTATTATTGGCTCGTTTGCTATTAGCACGACACCACTTTTTTACGAATTACTATGTAAGATAGGAGGAGGAAGAAAATGATAAAAAAGAAAGAAACGGAACAGTTAAGAAAAATAACTATTGGAGACGGTGGAGCAGTATTTTTTATGCGTGAAGCAATGCGTGAAGCAACGCAAGACGGTCTCAAGGCAGGAGCATCATTTGGGATTGACTTCTTCATGGACGAGCTACTTACAATTCTGCAAAATAAAATAAAAGATAGAAAAAAGATACCACATGATTGCATAACTCTTGCAGAGTTAAGCAACGCAAGACGGAAAGTTAAACAAGAAATCAACACAAACCATTTCTTTAAATTAACGATGGTGAGTGATGAGTAACCAGTTAACTTTTAATGAACTAACCAATGTTGCATTATCGTATGATTCCAAACTTAAAGATAAAAGTTTGGAGTTAGAATGTAACACCGATATTAGTAAAGTTAGAGTATTCCAGAAAGGTGTGCTTATCTTTGAGCAAGGCTATACAACTAAGCCAATGGCTTTAAAGATGGCAAAACAACTTGGATTAAAAACTATTACAACTTATCGGACTTTAAAAAACTACTGCAACGTAGATAAAGAGGTGAGGAATGAATAAACAATTATGGTACTACGATTGGAGCAATCCTAAACGATACGGAGCAATTTTAGAGGAGGATTTACAGTACAATATCGACAATAAACTAATGACAATGGACAATATGTCGATTTTTGACAATGAACAAGACTTAAAAGACCTAGTCGAAAGACTTAGGGAAAAATTTGAGATATTGTATAATCATTATTATGACAGAAAAAAAGACTGAAGATGTACAAGAGATGAAAAAACTGTTAGGTGAACAACACAAATTTGTGCCTAAGATTACGGGGTGGTTAATAGAACAAATGTGTAAGACCAAATTACCAACTCCAGTCTTTTGGTATTTTGTTTTAAACTCAGCATTGAGAGTAATTAGACAAAATTTAGATGAAGAATTGTATCGAGAAACGGTGCAACATTGCTCGGAAGAACAGAACGATTTTGTCAAGAAGAATCCAGAGCAAGAGGAGCTACACTGATGGGATATAAAACAACTGAAGAACAAAGAGCTTACTATAGAGCAAACAGAGATACCTACCTCGAGTCACAAAAAAAGTGGAGAGACAATAATAAAGATAAAGAGAGAGAACGAAAAGCTAAATGGTATCAAGAGAACAAGCCAAGAATAAGAGAACAACAGAAACAATATTATAATGCGAAGAAAGGTGACAATAGTCTTCGCTAGAGTGACAATAGTGACAATAGTGACAATAGTCCTTTGAAGGTTGGGGCAAACCTTAGATTCCTCCCTAGGAACGCTAATTTCTTAACTTACCCTGACCTTCTCTAATGTACTTACTGCTTTCTTAATAGGTTGACATTTCTATATAATGCTATACCCTTATTATATGGAGACAAGAAAGATAAAAAGTGTAGTTAGGCATGGAGCCCGACTCGGTTGGACAGGAAAAGCGAAAGCGAGAAATAAAATTAACCTGTTCTCGACGGCTGACACCATAGCGAACAAATTATATTTCGCTTATGGCATGAACACGAACTTCACACAAATGGGCTTGAGATGTCCAGACGCAAAGTTTGTAGGTCATGGGGTTTTCAAAGGCAGTAAGTTAGTATTCAAAAGTGTTGCTGACTATGAACATTCCAGTAAACATTCGTTACATGGGAGTGTTTGGCTTATTTCTAAAAGAGATGAAATCGCCCTAGATAAACTAGAAGGCTATCCTTCTCTATATGATAAGCGACTCATAGAGGCTAAAATTGCTAAGTCGAATCTATCGCCCTACGATAAAATGGAAGGCGACTTTAAGATGATGATTTACAAAATGAATGGCAGGGGTAGGTTGACACCCCCTAACGCCAACTATTGGAATTGCTTACTGCTCGGCTACAAAAAGGCTAGATTGCCAAAGAAACAACTGCTTAATGCTAGATATCAAGCTGATGTATTGCAGGTGGCTATAGATGGGTACAGGCTTAATAGTCCTTGGTATGCTAATGTTGATTCAATTAGCCAAAGAAACTATCAAGAGAGCCTATGGCAAGATTACGAAGATGAGACTGTTGAGACCGAATGTTGGTCAATGATGGTTAGAAATAGAAAAACAATGGACACGTTATTATGATTTTGTTAAAATTACTAAGCAATGGAACGGTTAACTATGCAGTTTGGCACATGGGGTTATTTATAACTTATCCTAATTGTGCTAATGCGTTGATGTATCAATATCTTAATATCCTTCATGGGTTGGCTTAACTATGAAAATCAATATTCCAAAAGCAAATTGCGATTTGATTAATAGCTACGAGAAACCGTGGAAATCTACAGGTGGGTTTTCGTCTCATGCGTTGCCTATCCTGCTTATTGTTTGCTTACCAGCTTTCATTCTTTTATTAATCGGTGGGGCAATCATGACCATTTTTTCTATCGAAGGAACGAATCAATAGGAAACCAGATGCTTAGGTCGAAGCGTAACAAAAGAAGCGTAACAAAAACAACAATCTAACAAAAACCCCCTAAAATCAATAGCAAAAAGACAAAACAATACAAATCTGAAAGTATATTTTTCAAGTTTTCGGAATTATTTTCTACTTCGTATGGCTCGTACTTCAACTAAAGTATAAAAAAACGCTCATCAGGTCGTCCTTTTCGGGTGTACTTTTATATTAAAGTATGCTGACCCTACCTCCCCATTAATACAGTGGACGTACTTTAATATAAGTATGCTATTTTCGGGGATTGCAGAGATGTCTGCATACTTACGATTTCTCCCTTTTAGTTGACATATAGACATATTAGTATATCCTTATTATATGGAGGCACCAGAATGATAGAACAATCCTACAAGAGAAATCTCGAACAGGAACTAAAAAACCTTCCTTTTGAGCTTTCAGTCAATGACATGGGCATGATACAATATTATTATAATTATTTTATTAAGACAATGGGCAAGAGTGAAGCAAATTTCACCCCCGTCTTAAAAGAACGCATTAATGATATTTTATCAAAATACAACAAAGACCTATCTTAATTAATTGTAACTGCTTAAACAATTAACAAAAATCTTCAAACAATAGAAAGC
>NZER01000343.1 GCA_002690445.1 Candidatus Pacearchaeota archaeon | reverse complement strand
GCCTGCTCACCGCCTGCCACAAGGTTGAACCGGTGTGGCGAGGACAGGATAATCCCCTGTGCCGTCGTCGGGACGAACCCAATACGGTCATACAGGTACGTCGTCAGTGTCTCACGAGTCGCAGTCGTCATCTCTTCTTCCCGACCTTATCCTGTCTTCGGGATTTCTTCCTCATCTTCTTCCGTTTCGCCGGACTCTTAGGCTTCGACATGCTGTTTCTTCCTCATCATAGCCGGTATCTCCCTATGATGCTGTATGAACCCCTCCCTGCGTCGTTTGTCCGAAGGCTCTTCATCAAGCTTGTGTTGAGACTCGACAACCCGACAGTGCTCCCGGAACT
This sequence comes from Candidatus Pacearchaeota archaeon, assembly GCA_002690445.1. Next base: position 12,064 of record NZER01000343.1, on the reverse strand, counting down.
CCACCCTCCGTAGATTGTACTGCTTCATATATGCGCGTTTCTTCATAACTTTAGCAATATTGGCCGGAGGGCTACTGATAAACCCGTGCTCGTAAAGCCTCTCCTCTACCTCTACCTGACTCACAACACCAAAGTTCCTTATCCTGATCAACTCCTTGGAACTACATCCCATAAGATCTTTTACCGTCCTAATGCCACCACGCCGAAGACTGTTGCGTGCTCTACTCGATAGCCCAAGACACTCTATCGGCGAAGCAGACCTTCTAGATGATTCCGTTCGGAAATATCCCGATACCCTATTCCATATCCTATTCATAACTGTTCCTCTCATCCTTGCTTCTTCCTCAATATCTCGTCAATCTGCTGCTCTACCGGCACATCCAGCCCACTGGCTGCCTTCCGTACCTCCACCGGCTGCTCCTTCGCAGCCTTCCTCCACTCCCTGAGCAAGTCACGTGCCGTCTCGTCCTGGACAATCGCCGTCGGACGATACTTATTGGGTAGATTAGCATTCAATAACGTAATTGCCAAGATGGGAACCTTCTTCACCATCTCGGGATCCATAACAATTCCTACCACTACCTCCTCTAACGCCTCCGCAAACTCCTGCCGTGCATCTAAAACCCTGTCAGGAAACTCCGGATCACCCTCCATCCACTCATAATACGTCTGCCTCGTTACCCCAGCCTTATTCAAACCGTTACGGATCGTCCCGGTTTCCTTCAGCCCACGAAGGAAGTTCTCCTGGTGGATCCTCTTCTTCCTTGTCCTCTCGTCAAGCTCGCCTAACGCCTTCTTCTCCCTCGCCGTCATGACGCGGCTTACTCTCTTAACAGGTTTCTGCATGAAATGTTTCCCCCTTACAGTTACTGGTTACAGTACCTTACTACTTTACCTTACCCCCCCCTTAAGGGGGGTATAGGGTAAGGTAAAGTAAGTTACTAGTTACAGTAATGTCACTGAATTAACTTTACCCTTACCCCACTTTACCCCACTTTACCCAGTAAAGTTTTCTGATCCAGCTACGAATCCTGGAACTTTACCCGTAACATTACTCTACTTTACCCAGTAAAGTACAGGAACCATGATGCATCTGTCAACGGATGCCTTTAACAGCAAAAGTCTGGCAGGGGTATCCCCAGTAAAGTATCAATATCTCTAAGCCATACCCCCTCAAAGAACAAAAGTAATAGAATCAGCATCCAGTCACAGCAAGCTGTTCCTGTCGCTGTCAACCGTAACGGGGGGGCATATCTGGGCACGCGCGCCTTCGGTTCCTTGTGCTTTGTTTCTCTTGTGCACAATGCGGCACTAGTGCACAAGTGCCAGTGCCCACAGTGCCCTGGGTGCTAGTTTTGTTAGAGTCGTTGGCACAAGGACACGGTCCCGACCGCCACAGTCTCAGTGCCAAGTGGCGTCAACGGCCCCAGTAGCTGGCAGCTATACCATAGTCTAAGGGCTTGACATACAGCAAATGGTGTGTTATGCTCCGGCTGTATCAGCCTGCAGGGAAGGAGGTGACCAGATGAATTGTCGGGATTGTGGGAAATATGTGAACGTTACGATCGACAGCAACCTAGTGCCACAGAGTGTTAGCAAGTTTATTGTCTGTGTGCGTTGCTCAGCCAAGATATGGAAAGCTCTTGGTGGTTTTGGTAGTGGAGATTTCAAAAAGTATCTATCTATGGTTGGAAGAGAACGAAGCAAATGAGCAAGCATTCCGAAAGATCAAAACAACGGATGGCCAACTACCAACAAGCGCGACAAGTTACGGAGCTTGAAGCTGCCGAACTAAATAACCGCGCCAATGGTAGTTGGAATGTCCGTAGCATGTGGGATGGTATCAGTGGTATAGGCCCAGACGGTCAGTGGATAGGAGCTACACCTAGGGTTGTGGGCAAGTCGATGAGAATGTGGTACTACAACGGACGGACGCACGCTCACCCAGCGTTCACAGGTCGCACCCGTCGTGTAGGTGCTGCCCCTAAGATGACAGATAAGACATGCCTGTACTGTGAGGCGCCTATGAATAAATAGTCAGTGGGTCAATGACCCGCCACAATTAGGTGACCGCCTACCTTGCATCGAAGCAAAAGTGGATGGAATAACCAAAGGCACAAAGGTTTACCCTGTGCCTATTTTATTTTAAGGAGTCTGCACAATGGCGCAAACCAACAGAATTGGTAGACATATGACGACTATTGAATCCATCAATGGAAGAATTTATGTAAGGTACTGGGATACTGACGTGGTCCAGTTTGACAATCAATGGATTACGTTAGATCACGGCGGATACAAAACCCAAACCACAAAGCTACGCATGAATCAAACGGCGTCACAGTTTGGGTTGGGATTTGGAGTCTATCAGAAGAACTATAAATGGTTTGTCACTTGTCCTCAGGGGGATGTTATCCCGTGGGGTAGTGGCCGTAGAGTAACACTAAGCCGAATCAAACAATAACCTATGCTATCTCAGAAGGGGGCAAGCTATGCGTTGCAATCACTGCAACACGCCTATCGGTACAGTGCTTGACCATACGTGCGAATAACCTAATCAAAACAATCGGAGGTGTAACAATGAAACGAGAGTACCTAGTTAGCTACTGGTTTGAAAGAAGCGGGGATGATTATGACGTAGTAGGGGTCAGCGCTCACACTCCAAGAGGAGCCGTCAACTCTGTCATGCAAGGCAGATGGTTCACGCAAGCCATGAAGGATCACCAACTTGGTGAGAATGATCAACTTACCATCACTGTATCACTGCAAGAGGCGGTTGAACAATTCCTAGCAAATCGTGAGGTAACAGTATGAGAGTAATTGCCTACACATACGAAGCTGACGTCCATTGCATAGACTGCACAGAGAATACATTTGGTGAGAAATTCACCAAAATGCGAGGGTTATCCGATTATTTTCTACCAGATGACCGTGAAGGCAACAGAGTACATCCACTATTCGACATTGACGAATGGCAGGAATTCGATGAAGGATTCTTATCAGAAAACCCTACACAATACCTGGCATGTGGCGATTGCCACGAGATTATAGAAACCTACACCGTGGAAGGAGTAACAGCATGATGAATATCAGCGAGTTGAAGGTAGACATTGGGCAATTATGCACGAATTGCGGGAATGAAACTTCGGAGCTGGCAGGCGCATATCCAAGTGGGGCGGACGCTATCCTGACCCTGGGATGGCAAAGCTATAACACAGATGGGCCATCCATTGCTGTGGTTGTCGATGGCTTGCTGTGCCCTGACTGCCAAACATCAAGTGATAGGGAAAGCTAGGTGAGGGCGGGGGCTCCGGCCCCTGTAAGCCCCAGACCCCGTCCCAAGGCGAGGGTCAAATCTGAGGGGTTTGGAAGGTGAGCATGGCAGAGTATGAAGTGAAATGGACAGTCAAACTACGGTACACCAGAGTGATCGAGGCCGACAGCAAACGGGAAGCGGTAGAGATTTCATACGCTATGGGAGATGCTGGGGTTGAACTTGATTGCACAGGGGGAGAGTACGGAAACGGCTATCAATATGACGTGTCGCAGATGAAAGCAACGAGGTCGAGATGGTAATCCTGAGGATAAAGCCCGACCAAGAAAAACTAAAGGCATTTATGCTAGACCAAGGCGTCACCTTACAGGATGTGCTTGACGCTGTCCTTGATCTCAAGAACCTGAACGGTGACCAGCTCAACGAGCTGGCAGCTGATCTCAAGAACTATATAGCTAATTGGAAAGGAGCGTGACTATGAAAGCTACAGGACATACACCAGGACCATGGGAGCTGCATAGCTCCACTGAAGGTGACCCACGAGTGGGCGATGGCTCGTTTTGCATTACGGGGCCAATTGGAGATCAGCGAGGGGTGATTGCAAACATTGTCCCGCCAGATTGGCATGAAACTCCTGCCAACGCGAGGCTCATAGCCTCTGCCCCAGCACTTCTGGACATCCTGGAGGGGTTCCTTAACACACTAGTGACAGATGATCTGGAGTGGGAGGCACTCCTCAAGAGGTATTTCGACTCCAATATAGAGCTGTTCGACTTTGCGATTGACACGTATACATACATACTGAATCTAGAAACGGAGGAGGCCATAGCATGAGTGACTCGACAGTACATACACCAGGGCCGTGGAGAGCCACCTTGGAAAATGCTCTTGCTGATATCAACTGGTTGCTGGTCGAGGGCTTTGATACCAATGCAGACGAGTGCAACATAGATGGGGTGAGAGATACGATTGCAGAGATAAAGCAACTCCTAGCCAATGCGAAAGGAGAGAGTGAATGATGGCTAAACAGTTGAGGAGTAGTGACGATGAGAGTCATAGCGTACACATATACGGGGATTTTGGCAACTTGGATAGGCCGAGTGACCCGCCAGGAGGGATAGGGTATGTCTACTACCCTGGAGAGACGTTGACGGCTATCGACCTACGCGAGGAGATGGAGGCCGCACTGGAGTGCGGGGAGGAGGGCATCGAGACGGCTACAATCGTCCAGGTAGATGAGGAGAAGGGGGGTCTACTGATCAATAACAACGGGTGCGGAGAGGCACTGTACATACATAGCCTAGGGCGTATCGGCATTGCATGGGGCGCGGCAGCAGACTGGGCCGATGCGGATAGCCTAGCAGAGGGCATCCGTATGTACCACGAGGGATGCCCTGAGTGTGGGCGAGACCTTGGGCCGAACGCAATGACCTGCCCAACGTGCAGCGACTGAGAATCTCCGGCTCGATGAATCACCAGGTTTGGGCCAATTGAATACATAGAAAGGGGGCGCAAATATGACAAAGAGAATGAGCAAGCCGGAGGAAAGAGCTAGGCGTGTTTTGTTAGCCGTTGCAAGTATGAGTCCAGGCGTGGATAAACTCCGAGATTTACAGGGTGAACTTGAGGAACTTCGGGATTCCCTCTTGGAGCAAACATATCAACTCCTAATTGGGAAACGAGGCCCCGCGATGCAGATCATAATGGTGAAGACTGAGAAAGTCGAAGTAGCGATGCAGATCATAGAGGGCATGGTTGACGCCTGTGACAATGTCTCCACCATGGTTGGCGAAATCGACTTTAGGTGGTAATAGATGCGGGTCCGATAGGTTCAAGGGGATTCCTATAGTTATCGGCCTTCACTAGGAAACAAACTATAACATGGAAGGAGGAAAAGGAAATGGCAACACGGGCACAGTACGAAGCAATCCAGCGGGTCATCATCGAAGCGCTGCAACGGGGCACGCCGCCATGGCATAAGCCGTGGAATGCACCAGTGGGCAACGCACTTCCCCACAACGCCGTAACAGGCAAGAAGTATCGGGGTATCAATGTTTTCAGTTTGTGGGCGGTGGGTGCTATGAACGGCTACGGTTCACAGGCGTGGCTCAGTTATAAGCAGGCGCAGAAGCTCGGCGGCAATGTCAGAAAGGGCGAAAAGGGCACGCTTGTGCAATTCTGGAAGGTAGAAACCGAAGAGCTTCCAGAGCTTGACGATAAAGGCAAGCCAAAAATATCAAGGCGCTTTGTATTCCGCATGTATACCATCTTCAACGTGGACCAGTGCGAGGGGCTCAACCTTCCAAAGCGTGAGCTCGTCAATGACAGCCCGGTGGATACGTTCAATGCTATCGAAGCAGCTGAAACTATAGCCGCCGCCTACATCTCCAACGGTGGGCCCACTATGGACCATAACGGCGGCGACAGGGCGTTCTACGTGCCCGCAAGGCATGAGGTACACATGCCGAAGCAATCACAATTCGAGGGCAAAGAGGAATACTACTCAACACTCTTCCACGAGCTGGCACACTCGACAGGCCACAAGAGCCTGCTAGGCAGGCTTGAAGAGGGCTCCGGCCCTGCACACTTCGGCTCCGAACGATACAGCAAAGAGGAACTCGTCGCGGAGTTTGGCAATGCGTTTCTCTGCGCGGAGCTGGGCATTGAGAACAAAACCATCCAGAACTCAGCCGCATACATTCAAAGCTGGCTGAAGGTTCTCGAAGCTGACTACACTATGGCACTGAGTGCCGCCAGCAAGGCACAGAAAGCCGCTGATCTCATCCTGAGCAGGGCCGGGAAGGATAGCTAACCAATCAGAAAGGGGGCAAGAATGGAAGAGCAACATCTGAGTCATTGCGTGTGTGATACCTGCATGGGAGCTTGTGACGAGATGAATCCCACTTGTGGCGACTGCTTCGCTTGTGAAGCTAAGGCCGATGATGACTATTGGTGGGAAGTGAATCGGGCCGACATACTCCAGATATAGAAGGGATAGGTGAGCCACTGGCCCCACGGGGCCAGCGTAACCCCCACGGCTGGTGGCAAGGCCAGCCAAATACAGAGGGGTTTGGAAGGTGAGCAACTGATGGAAGTTTACACATGCGAAAGGCCATTTTGCCTAGATGATGGCATAGTACAAATGAAGGAACTGAGGTTTCGGTGGCGTGGCAAAGTGATCTTTCTGAAGAATGGCATGATGAAAGATTTATGCCTGCGCCATGCAGAAGAAGTCGCAAAAGACAACATCCTCATCACTAGTGGCAACCGGATGGGTGCCAGGCAAGCCATAGCCAATGCGAAAGGAGAGAGTGACTAACATGGGAGATCGAAGACTTGCGGAGATCAGGACTAGTGGAGGATCTGTCTACTTCTACACTCACAGCACTGGCAACATGATGCCGTCCGATGCGGAGGCCGCTCTCAAAATGGCAGAGCCTCTAATGAATGATGAGCCCTGTGCTCTCAGGAGGATCATTGACTATCTCATTCGTGTGAGTGGCTCCAGGGATAACGAGCTGGGGAGTGGGATCATGCTGTACCCAATCGCAGAGGACTATTACGGCGGAGATCCAGCGAGCGTCATCATAGACTTGGTGAACTGGAGGGCATCTGCAAATACCAGAAACTGACATACGGAACACGCTACGCATATTGACAATGGTCTAGGTGATAGACTATGATTCTGGGGAAGGGGGGCGCCATGATCGAACTCGTTGTGATAGAGCACGACCTTGAAGCGACAACGACTGAGGAGAAAAGATTCCTCTTTGCTACTGAGGAGGACGCTGCCTCCGCCACGGATTTGCTGGTCTGGCTTACAAGGTGGAGTGGGAATGATGGTACTGAATACGAGTCAAGCTGTAAGGAGGTAATGCTATGACGAAGTTACCCAACATCTACGCTCGGTGTCCCCTGTGCAAGATGAAAGTGCTGGTTATCTTTGGGGGAACCGTCAAAGAGCGAGACGGCAGGATTACGCTGGTCTGCCCATTCTGTGAAGACTAGGAAAGGAGATGTTATGGATTTTTCAGACACAGAGAACCGGCTGCTGGTAGTCAGCACAATCGGATGGCTGCTGGTTGGGGCACTGGCGGCAGTGCTGGCACGCCGGATAAATCACGAACGGAAGGAGGGCGACTAACACCATGCAAAACCAGAAGTGGATCAGGGTGGGTGGAGGCGAGGTGCGGTTGTATTCCCCGGAGGAGGCCGCAGACTACTGCGGCGGCCCGGAATCCAGGGTTTCAGTCCAGACCATCAACAGGTGGAGACGTACTGGCTGGCTGAGATTCCTGGAGTTTGGACGGGGCTACTACTACACCAAGGATGCACTGGACGAGTGCCTGAAACTCAGGGGATTACAAAACCGTATAACTCAGGAGGTATCACCACGATGACAATGGAACAGAATACACGCATGATCGAGGGCAAGGTCGTTGAGATCGAGTTCAAGCCCAACGTCACCGGCAGGGAGTTTGTGACGGTCACCATCCAGCAGGAAGGGATGACCTACCGTACCAATGTACGGGCAACGGACGCTACGATCCTTGAGCGTATGAAAATTGTGAAACAGCACCTGGAAGCAGGTTCTCCTGTGCGGTTAGGGTTTGAAATCAGGGAGAGCCCGCGCAGCGCGGGTGGAGTCTACCGGGACATTCTGAGAGTTACCAGCGTATCGCTGGATGATGTACCCACGGATTCTCCTGCACCTCAGAGCACACCACGAATAGCACAGCCAAGCCCTGCTCCTTCACCGCAAGCACAGGTAACTGCGGACCAGATGAGGATTATGAGGCAGTCAACTTTAGGATATGCGGCAACCGTCATAGCCCCAATCGTGAGCGACTTTGCCACACCACAGATGATGGTAGAGAGGACTATCGCTATAGCCCGAAAGCTCCTCCATTATGTGCTCACCGGAGAGACGCCAACCCTTGAGGATGCCCCTGAGAGGCCACAGGAAGCCCTAGACGGGGCTCCTGACATATCAGATGACCCTTTAGATGAGCAGGGCCCATATCCAGAGGATGAAGAGGGGGTGTACGAGGTATGAGTGACACGCAGTGGCATCAGCTAAACAATGGAGAAACCGTGAGCATATCCCGTAATGGGAACCACCAGTACTGGATCGGTGATAACGGCCCGAAGATGCGAAGCGTGACGGGCATGATCTCCCACATCGAGGGCGACACGTTCGGGGTTGGCCTCAACTGGGGGCTCAAGATGGTTCGGGAGCATGACGGCGACCTCAACGCCCCGAGAAGTATCAACAAAGAATCTGTTGATACTGGAAACCGTCTCCATGAGGCCATCGACAGGTACATAACGAACGGCACAATCACGGAGGATCCGGTGTTCATGTCGTGGCACAACGAGCTGGGAGGAGAGGAGTGGTTAGCCTCGGAGGTGTTTCTGTATCACCCTGATATGCTCTTCGGCGGTACGGCTGATGCCATATCACTGAGCACCGATGGAACCGTGACCATTTTTGACTGGAAAACCGTAGACCCGTCCTCTTGGCAGAAATACGGGGCAAACCTGCGTATCAATAAAGACTCCGCCCAGCTCGCTGCCTACGCATCGTGCCTCACCACGATGGGGAGTGTGTATGCCCCTCTCAGGGGCTGCGTGGCATACATCATGCGTGACGGGAGTGGCGTGGATGTAGTAGAGGTTGATCTGGAGCGTGGCAGTAAGCTGTTCCGTGCATCACGGGAGCTATGGCTGCTTACCACAGGGGGTAAGTGATGCGTGACGGATCCTCTGTGCGCTGGGATATGCCAGACCCTTTCAGTCATGGTCGAGATCGAAAGTCTCCAATGCCGGAGGCATCCATAGGTGCGTGCACGAGGGCACAAAAGTGCGGGAATTGGAATGTCGATCTTGGCAACGGACTGTGTCAGAAATGCTGGGATCGTAAGAGCGGTGGCAAGAAGGAGGACGACGATGACGATGAGATTCAATCCGAATCCTAGATCCAGAGTCAGGGGGATTTACATCCCCCCCTGCGGAGGGGACCACGGACAGGAGACTACCTATCTGAACTGGTGCGACCAGTGCAGAGAGATAGCGTACCAGGAGAAAACGATACGCCTTATGGCAGACCAAAATGTCCTTATGGCAGACCAGACTGACCTGTTGCGGTATCAGGCGGAGAACCTTGGCTACCAGCCAAGGAGGAAGGACACCCCATCTCGGCCACCAGCCCCAGTTCCAGAAAAGAAAATCCCAAGTGGAGGCGCTAATGTTCGACCACGATCCAGTAGTACCTCTTGAAGACATCCCTATTGACACGTTCGATATATTTGGGGCAGGTGGACACTACCGCCTGGACTGGCCCAGGCTCAACATACAGGCCGAGGTATCACACTTCAATAGGGAAAGGGACTCGTCACTCTCAGCCGAGGTTGAGTTCCGGTCCCAGAGGCCCAGCGCCAACGCGTCAGGGCACGTCCTCCGGCGCAGGGTGAACCTCAGTAATCCATCTGCACCATATGTCAAGAGCCTCACAGAAGAGGACGAGTCACTCGGCTGGAAGCATATTGTTGACCAGCTCTGCGTTGCGGCGACCGATGCCTACCGCACAGGGGCTCCAGAGACTGAGCTTGTGGGACAGATAAAGGCATCGCCCGAAGGGCACTGGCTGATACGTCCGCTGGTGCAAATTGGGCACCCAACCCTGATTTATGGAGAGGGATCGTCTGGCAAGTCATGGCTTGGTCAGTACCTGAGCGTACTCGTGCATGAGGGGATCAACGCATCCGGGCTGGAAGTCTCCCAGGCACGGGTGCTGTACCTTGACTGGGAGACAGATCTCAACGAGATCGGGTCACGCCTTGCCATGATACGGAAAGGGCTTGGACTGCCTGAACGTACAGAGACAGGCATCTGGTACAAATACATGACCCAAGGGTTGTCCAGTGACGTATCAGTGGTCAGGAAAATTGTGCAGGACAGGAACATCCAGTTCGTCGTGTGCGACTCGTTGGGGTCAGCGTGCATGGGGGAGCCAGAGTCAGCAGAGGTGGTGCTCAAGCTGTTCGGGGCCATCAGGAGCCTCGGTGTAACCAGCCTGTGCATTGACCACACCAATAAGAGCGATGTCCTGTTCGGTAGCGTGTACAAGAGGAACGCATCGAGGCTGGTGTACCACGTCAAGAAATCCCAGCGCGAACAGGACGTGGAGTTCGAGATGGCTATGTTCCACGAGAAGGCGAACAACAGTCGACTCATTCACCCGATGGGGTGGAACCTCCAGTTCGATAACGTGGGAGGAATGGCGACGTTCACGAGACGGGATGTCAAGCATACCCGTCTTGAGAGCGAGATGACCGTGAAGGAACGCATCAAGAACTACCTTGAGGAAAGCATTGGGGCACAGTCAGTTGCGGACATTGCGGAAGCCCTTGGAAAGGGTACTACCCACATCTCCAAGGAGTTGAGCGATAACAAGGACATGTTCAGGGTAGTCAGCAAGGGTTTCTACGAGAACATCAGGTCGGAATCTGAGGAATGGGCTGCACGGAGCATCCCTATCCCACCACCAGGAGCGACAGAATGGGAGGTATAGACGAAGATCTTGACCGCAGGGTTGGGCTCTTACACATAGCTCAGGAAGCCGGGATCGAGCTGACGAGGAATGGGAAAAAGCTGCGGATGAAGCAGGTGGTGGATGATCGCGGGGATCCTCATCTGGCGTTCAGGATACTGGAGAATAACAAGGCGGACGTTCTGGGCATCATGGAGGACAGCAAATCGGTACGACAGTGGCTGCTCGATGCGAGGCGGGAGATGACTGCCATGCACAACAAGATCAACGAGACAATGGACCGCTGGATCAATGTCGAGCGGATGTACATTGCCCTGAACCCTGACGACGAGGGGTGCCTCTGTAGAGACGGGTGCCCTGACGACCAGATCGTGCGCTGTGTGTGGTGTGCTGGAAACTCAGCGTAACGGAAGAAAGAGGAGGTGCTCATGGACAAAAAACCCCCAGATCAGTGGAGAGAACTGTTGACCTGCGCTGAGGCGTCACAAAAGTCTGGCCTCAACGCCTTCACCCTATGGAGTCGTGTCAGAGGCGGGTCTATACGGTCCTACCGAAGGAACGGAAAGGTCTATGTCACACTGGAGGACATTGGGGACTGGATGCCACTGTGGTACCGTGGTCACGAGGCAGCCATACGGGAGGCACATGCAGCTGGAGAGCCAGACGCACACACGGCTCGAATACTTGGCCTTAGCAGGGAGAGGGTAAGACAATTGCGGACAAGGCTTGGGCTACCAGTCAACCCGCCAAAGCCACGGCTTCCCAAGGCGTTTGCCCCGAGGGAGGTATGATGGTACAGCTGGCATTACGGGATACGACATCATGCTCACGTCTGGAGCAGAACTTCTGGGAATACCACTTCAGGCACCCAGAGGTGTACCAGATGCTTGTGCAGTTCGCCCAGGAGTGGAGGGAACGACGGGGATCGGAGTCCATCGGAGGTATGAAGATGCTCTGGGAGAGGGTTCGGTGGGAGATGGCAATCCAGTCATCAGGGACGTTCAAGTGTAACAATAACCACCACCCGTTCTACGCCCGCCTCCTGATGGATCGTAACCCTGAGCTGGAGGGCATATTCAATCTCCGTAAGCAACGAGTCCAGGCCACCATCGGGCCAGACAACAGTACACTTCCTAGCGGAGAACACTCATATGCGTATTGAACTGGGCCATCTGCCTGACCCTGACCTGAACCCAAACAAACGCCTTCACCACATGCAACTCTACAGGGCGAAGAGAGAT
>NZER01000342.1 GCA_002690445.1 Candidatus Pacearchaeota archaeon | reverse complement strand
TAGGGACTTTATGAAAGCTCTACATATATTTTTAGGTCACAATTCTAATTCTCTTAATCCACTAAAGCCAGTAATATCTTCTAATGAGGGTGGAGCTTTGTTGTATGGTAAGACAGTGTTTGTGTTTTCTCCATATCTTGAAGGCGAGGGAAAATTCTTTGGTAAAAATCCTGATACAGATATTCTAATAACTAAGTCTGGTTCCAAGATTTATAATGAAGGTGAGATAAATGTAAAAGGAGAGGATGTAAGTTTAATTCAAAACAAATATACTCAATTAAATAGAACATTTGGTGATGAAAAGAAAAGAACTATCAGATTAAGTAAGATAGGAATATTACCCAATGAAGATACAGATATATCTGATGCTAAAATATCTGGTTCAGATACTAACTTTATGAGTGAGAAATTTACTGGTGAATATTATAAGCAAATGTATAGTACTGAGGTAGAGAATTCTATTATAAACATGAGAAATATATTTGATAATCCAGCTACATTAAGAAACTTTATGCTATCAGAAGAAGGAGTTCAGGCATTGCAGGCTGAAAGTGGTACTCATACTGGGGCAAGACAGTTAAGTAATCTATTCTTTTTTTCAGACTTGTCTGAGTATGCTAATCCTAATACTTATAGTCCAAAAGCTGTTAGAAATAAGATATATGGTAGGTATATAGATAGTATATTAAATGGTAAGAGAGCTATAATAAACGGTACTCAGTTTGGTGGTCATGCTGTCATAATACAATCACCAGACCCTAAGTATCAAGCAACTCCTTCATTATTTGCTAGTGGTGAGCATATTCACAGGGGAGGTGTATTTGTTCCTAATTATGTTGGCAATATGAGCATATCAGATTTATTTAGGAATAATATGGAGATAAGATTTGTACAAGGAGGTAAGATATTAGAAGCTGATACAATGTATGAAATGCTTGGAATTGGTATGACAAAGGCAGAGTATGAGAAGTCTCTGATGAGTGAAAATTTTACTGTTTCACAAATGCATGATTTCTTGACAGAGTTTAATAGAACTAAAAAGCATAACAAATTAAATGCAATTAGACTAGGAATTACAGTTAATACATATCCAAGGACTAGACCTAATGATATGACTATATTGGGATTAGAAGGTATATTACCGAGAGACTATAAAAATTCATTCATTGTTAATAATATGGATGTATTAAATGTATTTGAAGGTGATTATGACGTTGATAAGATGAATTTCTTTTGGGGACATAAAAAGGCAATGTTTGACCATTTAGAAGCTACTTCTCCAATATATGTACAAGGCATAGACCCATCTGAATTCATGCCAGTTCCTCTTCGGATTACTAACTATGAGGATTCACAGTCGAGAAAGGAAGTAGATTATGCTAATAGGTTATTATATAAGGCTTCCATTGGTCAGGTACAAAAGTTACCAAGAATGTTGAATTATCTTTCACATGTTGGTGTAAAATTGCCAGATGATATTGTAATTAAATCAATAGGAAAAGAAGCAAAGGATGCTAAAATTATATGGTCTGGGTCGACAGAGAAGGGAGTTCCGTATAGAATAGTTATTGATTATGAAAATTTAGATTACTTTCAAAGACAGTCATTAGAAACACAAACTATTATAGATGCTATAACAGAGCCTGATAATATGTTTAAAGATATAAGTTCATGGAGAGATGAGTATATATTTCCTTCCATCGAGCCAGATAAGAGTGTATTACCTGGTGAACTTACAGGTGATAAGGCTATTGGTTTTATAAAAGATGCAAGACAGAATAAGAAGGTTTCTAAAAGAATTAGAATATTTAGAAAGTATACTATAGATGGTGAGTTACCATTATCAGAATTTGATACACAAGTTATAAGGGAAATGATTGGATTATATGGGAGATTATTAAATGTTACTGGTAATCATATGTGGGAGAATACTGGTAAACAAAAAAGAGCTGGTTATGATGATGTAATAAATTCAGCAACTGATTTCTATAAATTTAATAAGAATCCTATGCAATACTTATTTAATAAGCTAAGATATAAAAAGATTATGGATGCTAAAGGAAATATGACTGATAGAAGATGGTTTAGTAATCCTGATTTCCAATCAGCGTTTAAGCCAGAGTGGCAGAAAGAAAATAAGGCAAGAAAAAAGCCAGGATTCTTTAAACTTTTCGGTAGAATGTTTGACGAGGAAGGTGTACTTGGCAAGGAGGTAGTAACCAAGATGGCTGGAATTGCTGATGGAAGTCATGGTAATATGGCTGAAAGAATAATAGCAAGAGTTGTTGAAGAAGACCCATTACAATTTTCTAAGGTTGATGGATTAACAGGTGCATATAGAGAGATTGTAGATAACTGGTTTTATCAGGTGAGAAATGGAATACTTGTAGATTTAGAAAGAGAGCCAACTGAAGGTGAGGTTGCAGAAGACGGAAGGAATATATCTAATGCAACTAAAGTATTAGAGTATCAAATTAAACAGTATGAGTCTGAGCAAAAGATTATTGTAGATACTGCTAAACAGTTTAACAGAAAGGTTGCTTTAGTAAGGTCATTAAAAAGAAAAATTGCTCAAATAAATAGTAATGAAAGAATTAATTTTAAATCAAGAAGAACGTCTGTTGATAAACTAAATGTAACGATAAAAGAGTTAGAAAAAGAAATCAAAGCACTAATTCCTGAACAATATTGGAAAACAAGGAGAGGAAAAGATTTAAAAACTTTTAATTATGTTGCCATTAGTGAGAATGAAGACCTAAAGATGGGGGCTATTCAACATTCTACTATGTCTAGCTTAATGGATATAGCACCAATGTCTTTAGGCACAGAGGGTCAGGATTATTTAAAAGCAGTAAAGAAGTTTAGACAAAGGTTTTATGGTAACTTTACAACACTTAAGGATGTGTTACCATATGATAGAAGAACAACATTAGAAAGAGAGGGTCTTGATTTTCTTGCAAAGCTGCCAGACCTAACAACCTTTTATGACATAGAAACTGAACTTCTTGAACATGGTTTTATTAATTACACTCCTGCATTTTTATACGAATTTATGAGACCTGTTGAAGATAAGATGACATTTGGTGTTTTTAATGGTAGGTTACATCCAGTTCCATATCAGGCTTCTAAAAGATATAAGAGAGGTATGCAGTTTCTTTCTCAAGTTGGTAATAATGGAATTACAAAAAGTGAAGTTGGTGATGCTTCGGTACTTGATTCGCAGAGAATGGATGCAAGGAGAATGTTGGGTATATTACAATACTTAGAGTTTTATCACGATGCATATTATAATAAGAGAATAGAGTTAAGAGCTGCAGACCCTAACTTTATTCGTACAATAGGTGTACCAGAAGATGTAGCGAAAGGATTTGGTGTTAATTTAACTCTACAAGATATAAAACTTCCAAGTTTTAGTACAGACTTTGAAAGAGTGCTTGGTGATTTTAAAGATATTTGGTGGAAGAAAGATACTGGACGGTTGAGAGGTGCTTTTAATTTAAAAAATGATTATTTAATGCAGTTTTATTCAGATATATTAGAATTGGCTGGTAAGAAAGACGTATGGGATTCTTATTTAAATACCATGAATGATATACAGGCTCAGTTGTTAAAGGCTGGCACATTAGACCCTATGGATTATTTTGCAATGCAGACTGGAATTGATAGAGAAGTAAGAAGTGTCGCAAGACAGGTATTCACTGGTGGTGTAGATAGGAAGGGTAATAAGGTTATTTGGCAAAGAATAAGGAATAATCCTGTATATGTATTAATGGGTGGAGAATCGTTTATGAAAGGATTATCATTTGAAAAAAGAAAGTCATCTGATTGGAATAGATTAAAGCAGATATCAAGAATGAAGAAGAATAGTGATAGAGTTAAAAATGAGACTGCACCTGCGTCTGAGGATGTGGATAAAACATTAAAGACTTTAAAAGAAGTCTGTGGATTGTCTGGAACTTCAAGGGTTTTGTCTGGAACTTCAAGGGTTGCAAGGGAGGTTAGTGGGATGGTTGAAATTTTATGAATCCAACAAGTATAAATTGTGCTGAAATATCAGGCGAGTTTAAAACTCTTGTAAAAGAAATAGATAGGTGGACTAGAGAACAGCGAACTAAAAATTATTGGGCTGACCCGAAGTCGGCTGCTGTTAAAATGGTTAATGCTCAGTTTGGTATGCCTTTAGAGGCATTAATGTCACCTACATATGGACTAACTGAGGGTGAAGTTAGTTTATTTAAGACAAGACTAAAAGATTTAAATAGTATGGTTGAGAGTGGTGATATAGCCAGTCATTTCGCTAAGATGTTTTGGCAGCCAAGCCATTATAAAAAGAAGCATCCAATATTATATGATTTCTTAAGCAATGTTCAGGAGTCTGCTTTTCATTTTAAGAGACATTATATAGGTGATAGAATGAGTTTTACCTCTATGATGGAGAGCATGAAGAATGAAGCTGTTAGTAGGTCTTTGATGTCTGGTGGCTGGGGAGGAAAGTTAAGAAGAATATTTAGTAGGAAGGATGCTCAGAAAGAAATAGCTGAATTAGACCATGATTATAAAGCTGCTTGGGTTGAGTTTGAACAAACTGGTTCTAAGGAGGCTATGGATACAGCTTTAGGTAAGAAGGGACAGATTGATAGGTTAATAAGTAATTCATATTTAAAGGTATATGATGACTTAAGAAGAGTTGTTGAGGAAGAATTACCCAGAGTTATGAAAAATAAGTTTGACGGGTTAAGTAAAAAGGAGAAGGATAAATTACTAAAATATAAAAAGTCATTAAGGCTTTCTAAAGAGGACTTGATAAATCTGAAGTTACCTGATGATAATGGCAATTTTACATTACCAATGACTACTGATATGTCTAACGCTTTAGTTAAGTACAACGATTTAATGAACAGCTTATATAAAAGACTTAGACATGGTGTTGAAGCTAGGATAGATGCTAAGCTTATAAAAACATCCCTTCGTGAAGGTGAAGCAGCTAGACTTAGTGGATTAAAGGAAAGATTGAGGGCTAAACTGATGCCTAAATATGAAACAGGATTCTTTCCACATTACGTAAGAGAGCTTCAGGTAGATTTTATGGATAAGTTAATGCCTCACTTTGATGATTTACAAAGCCATGGTATGTCAAAATATTTAAAGAAGGAAAGCAAAAGCATTGATGATATTATTAGTACTATTGACAAAATTATTGAGGATACACCAGACATAATTCCTGGCACTACCAAGTCAAGAATTGGTCAGTATGAGTACAGTAAGGATTTTTATAATGTAATCAATAACTATATTGAGGATGTTAATAGATTTAATTTCATAGCATTCACAGACAAGCACTTACTTAGTTCAGTGCAAGGTTTGGAAACAATGTTTAAAAAGGGTAATGGTATAGCTGAGAAACATGCTGAGTCTGTAGCTAATTACTTACAAGATTTACATATGGCAGCCCATGGTGATAATAAGCTTAGTGAAAATACTAGGAATATGATGAGGGTTTTATTGGGCTTCGAATTTATATCCAAATTGGGGATAAACCCTCGTGGAGCTGCCAGAAATTTTACTCAAAGGGCTCTTGATTATGTTGAGTGGGGCCCTATACAAGTGCATAGGGCAAATAAATCAATAGCAAATTATTTGAAGAAGGTTACCAAAAGAGGTGATGAGGAAGCTACAGTAGATGGGTTTATAGAAGAGGAATTAAAGAAGATAGGTATATTATTCGAGGAAGGAGCTCCTCAGTTAGAAGAAATTGCAGTACAATCACCAGCTAATCTATTTAAGTTTCTAAGTTTTAATGAGAAGCTGGGTAAATATGAATATATTAAACCTGGTAATCTTGGCAAAGCTGCCAATATGGTAGGGAAGACTGCTGGATGGGCTGCTGTTATGCATAGGAAGGTTGAAAACTCTAATAGAAAGCATACATTTAAGATTGCTTTTGGTCAAATGCTATACTGGCTTAATAATCCTAATTTTGACAGATACCAAAGAGAAATGAATCCTAATGTAAGACAATCTAATATTGAAAGAAAACGGCTTGCTATAGCTCGTAAGTTTGCTATTAATGCAGTTATCATGAATCATTTTGATTACTCTGATTTCGCTAAGTCTAAATTATTAAGGCATCCAGTTGGTAAGTTTTTAGGTCAGTTTCAGCATTTCTCATTTGAATTTGCTCAGAGGAATATTGATATAATGGAAGAAGCAAAACATGACTTGTTATCTGGTAAGTTTCTTCCAAGAAATGATGCTAAAGGATTACAAAAAGCATATCGTATGGGTATGATATATTTTATGGCTCCTATATTAGCTTCAATGGCTACTGGTGTAGACTTCTCTAACTTATTACAACACGATACTGCTCAAAGATTAGGTCAATTAAAGGCTGCAATGGTTGGTGACGAAGATGAAATTGCTCAAGCGTTTTATGGAAAAGGCCCTATCATTGCAACATTTGGAGGGCCTCTCATAAGCGATATACTTGATGTTGGTGTTATGCTGGATGTAATTAATGCAAATGATAATGAACTTCTCAGTTTGTTAAAGGCATTTGATGAAAATTATTCTAAGCAGTATGCCGATGGTGGTAAGACAGCTCAAAAGATTAGATTATTAAATACTTTTCTTGGTAGATTTACTTCAAGGCATTTACCTCAGATAGCTGAGGGTAGAATTGGATGGGCTTTACAGCAAGAATTAGGTCTCTATCCAACTGCTAAAGCTAGGAAGACACAAAGAGCCGCAGCAAAAGCCAGGAAGAAGATAATGCCTCAAGACCTTGAATTATTAATGAGACAAATTCAAGCAGGACAACTACCCTAACTTCTTTACTCTTAACAATATTGGGAGTACATCTTCACATAGTGATTTTAGCTCACTTAATATTGCAATAAGAAAATCATTTCTATCCTCTGTTCTAACAGCTTCATTTTGCTCAAGTATTTCAAAGTTAAATTTCATTACTCCAATTAAGGTTCTTAATTTTTCATCATAGACTTGATTCATTTTACTTCTCACTTTCTAAATTTTGTTGTTCATGCAGACCATATAGTGTTATTAGTATAGCATCTGCGTTTATAAGAGTTACTTTTCTTTCTGTATAATTACTTGCGATTTCTTTTAGAGCCTTTTTTTTATCCTTATATTCCTTTGGTAGTTTAATCTTTAGTTTATTCTCCCAATATTTTATCCACCTAGTTGGTAATACATATATTATTGGTATTCTATGTGCAGCCAACACTCCTTGCCACCTTCCATAATTTTCTCCAAAGTGAAAAGCTGCTCTTGTAGCATTGGTTGGTCTTGCCCATACCTTCTCCAGATATGCTACACACTTTCCATTACCATCAACCCAGCTGCTGTTCTTAATATGTGATACTACATCATGCATTTTTTCAGCGTTGTCGGGACACTTCTTAATGACATCAATGCCTTTGTGCCAGGTTACAATAGCTCCTCCTGCACCAGGGTCAATACCTAAAATAATCACTTAGTTAACTCACCATCAAAGAGTTCTATTATCATTTGTATAGTACCTCTAATATTTTTATCATCACTTCTTTCAACATAGTGCTTACAACCGACATCAACTATGTTATCTGGTATTTCTTTTGCTTCTTTGCCAATTTGCAAGAAGTATAAGCAAACACCGAATAATGATATTTGTTTTTCTTTTTTATATGAACAGCTCCAACAATTACTAGGCACCGTTTTTCGGTATATCTCCTTTAGCCATATCTGAGTTCATATAGAATTTACATCTATTACCGTTGAATCCTACCCTATGTGTTCCTATTTTGCCATATCTTGATTTACTAACTATTATTTCACTTTGATGTTCGTTAAACTTACCATGGTCAAAATTATATCCATAGAATACAAACATTGCAGTTTCTGCAGTTTGTTCTATTACACCTGATTCTGCATAATCACTCATCCTTGGTCTTGGGTCTAATCTCTTTTCAATTTCTCTATTTAACTGTGATACTAATAACGCACTACAATTTTCTGACTTACACATCCATTTATATTCTTGCATTATTTTCTCAATCTCAAACCTTCTGCCTTCTCTAACACCATTCGCTTGTATTAATTGAATATAATCATCTATTACAATATCTGGTTTATGTTTTGATATTTCCCTTAAAGAGTCATTAAGATTTCTTATTGTGTCAAACATTATTAGATTCTTATATATACCCTTTAGTTTATCTGATATACTATCAAATTCTCTTTGAGTTGCATCAACAACTGCATTTTGTCTTATATGACTGTACTCAAGCCTGTTACTTTCTATAACTACCAGCTTCTTGAGCATTTCTGTGTTACTCATTTCTCTATTGAATAACATTACACAATATCCTTGTTCAATTAATCCTTTAATTATATTAGCTACTAGTGTAGTTTTGCCATGACCTGGCCTTCCTCCTAATACTGTAATCTCTTTTCTAGTCATACCTCCTGCAGAAAAATCTAAATAACTTCTATTAAATGGGATTATATTACTTCCTTCTTTAACAATTACTTTCATTTCATCTACAAGCTGTGATATATCTTTGCCTTTACTTGGTTGTATTTCCTTTAATTCCTGAATTAGTTTTGTATGTCTTTCTAACAACCTGCTTACCTTTTTATAATCATCATAAGAAGCTTTAACTAATTTATCTGCAGACTTAGCAGTTTCTCTTTGTATGTATCTTTCCCAAACTATCTTTGCATAACTATCTACATTTGCTGTAGTTGGTATTGATTCAGCTAATCCTGTTATAAAATATGCTTCACTTGTCCCAGTTAAATCTCTTACTTTGTCACTAAGAGTAATAAAGTCTATTTCTATTCCATCCTTATATAAATCCTTTATAGCCTTCCATACATTTCTACAGTCTTTATGATAAAAAGCATCATCATCTCTAATCCATGCCATTCCTATCTCTTGTTCCCTTGCACCACCAGAAATCATACATCCTAACAATGCCCTTTCAGCTTCTTCTGAGTGAGGAAGCATTTTTATTTCATCATTCATTTCAATTCTCCTTAAAAATCTCTACTTGAGATATTGGTTCATAATTCATTATTACATATTCCTTTCTTTCTTTTACCCTTCCCTCATGAGTTGCTCCACTATATGTCATATTAAGAGTCTTTATGTTATATTTACCATAATATTCTTTAACCTCAGGTCTGTAATCATAACTAACCATGAATTTTGCTCCAAACTCATCCATTTTATCTATACATGACACAAGCCTGATGTGGTCTTCTTTGCTAAAGTTGCTTCGATAATAGTCTCCCTTATCTGTTGCTATAAAATATGGTGGGTCTAAGTACCAGAAATCATCTTCTCTTGGTGGATACTTTTCTAAGAGTTCCTCAAAGTCAAGATTTTCTATTGTTGATTGACCTAACTTTTCTCTTGAATATTCAAGTTCTATTTCCCAGTCCTTATTCATATCTTTATTCTTACTAAACGGAGTATGAATAAGTTTATTAAAGCTATTCCTAATACAATAAAAATACTTTGCAGCTCGATAGGCGTCAGGTATATTAATCTTATTATCATTCAATTCCTCTCTGAAATTTAAGAATAATTCTCTTGATTTTGGAAGCCAAAATAGATTCTCTATTAATTCTTTTTTCTTTTCTATAACACACATGTATAAATTAACAATGTCATTATCTTTGTCATTTAATACATTCCATTTAACTTTGTGTTTCCTAAAGAACATTGATAGCCCACCAGCAAAAACTTCAATGTATCTACTGTGTGGGCATATCAACGGAACGAGTGTTTTACTAAGGATTACCTTACCACCATAATATGGTATTATTACTGGGCAATCTAACCAACCTGGTGATAGTTTACGCAACTGCCTTGTTTTCGCTGAGTGCCATTTTCTTGACTCGTTCATATAACATATTCTCCAGTTTATGTGTTGATTCAGTATTCCTATCCATGTGGTGTGTGGTAACATTGGTGCCTACATTAAACAAATCCCAAAATGTTTTTGGTCTGTCTGCAATAAGTCTTTGTGTTACTACACTATTAGCTTTAATTGGAAACATCTTTAAGAAATCAACTATATGCTTTTCTTTTATTTCTGTATTCTGCAGTATAGGGAATTCATCTTTAAATGTAGCTTTAGTTTTAGCAATAGTTTCTATTATGATACCTTCAATATCATTAAGCTTAACATTATATACACTGTGTTTATTCCTATAATCATGAGCTACTACACCTATAATCATTCCATTAGTGCATACTAATCTAAAAGCTCCTGCTAATACATTAACACCAATAGTGCCATCATAACTATTCTTAATAATAATTTCTGGTGTAAGTACATCATTTTTTCCAATAGTTACCTGTTCATTTGGAAAATGCCAAGTCATGATAGTTCTTGCTCCTTCTGCAAATGTTTTACATTCCTTAAACATTCCTCCTGCATCCTGTATAACAGGTAATGCATATTTAATGATTGTTTCGTTCTTTACTACTTTATATTCATTTGTCATACATGATAATATCTTATTTGTATCTTTTCTAACTATCAACTTATAATCTGTTCTAATATCTCCATTTGGTGTGTCATATGTTACACCAGCCTCAAATACTGGAAACATTGCATGTTCAAAATTACTATTCATTTTACTCTCCTATTTTTATTTTCATTAAGTGTTCTTTTATTTAGTTTAATTGCTCTTTTAATATCTGTAAACATTCTTTTAACTAATTGTGTTAAATTATCCCTGCTTTCGTAGTAGTCTTCCCATGGGATAAAATCTCTAATTGTTTCTCTTGTCATTTCATTTTCCTCTATTATTAATTATTGGTGGAGAGCTTCCTAATATAGTTCTCTCATTTTTTGCAACTGACACCAAATTCTTGTCTCTGTTTTGTATTATTTTTGATAAATAACTATATCCTTTACCACTAAGATAATATCTTTTAGAATAAAATTGTTCTATTCCCCATTCCACAACATTATCTTCTGAACCTTTTATTCCAAATAAAAACTGCATTAATCTTCTATTAGATTTGTCTGCTGGTATATTATTCGATATAAGACTCGATATCTTTCTCAACAGCTTCTTGGTGCTATCGTTTCGCTTGCTAATTAACTGTTGTATATCGCCAAGGATATTATGATTTTTATATAAACTATATCCGCAAGCTGGGCATTTATTATATTTTATCATCCAATCTCCTTTACTTCTGTTTCTAATGACCATAAATGTTTGCCAGTATAATAATCACCATTACTATTAGGGGAGCTTATTACTAGTACCTGTGCTGAAGATGGTGTTATACTAATTAATACAGCTTTTGTGCCATTATTTAGCTCTATAAGATTACCTATTTGTACATCTTTTAAATATTTAAAACCTTTAGACGGTTTCCATTTTGGTTTGTTCTTTAGGGCTTTCCTCACTAACTCTTTTGTCGATTTCTGCTTCATGTTTTGTATCCTTTATCCATTTCTTAATTTTCATTAAGTCTCCTTTTAGCTTATAGTAATTAGCCTTAACTAATGGTATATTAACACCTCCTGCAATTTCTTTCTCATTACTTGAAATATATGCATTTAAAGCATAATATAAATTATCAATTTCTGTTTCGGTAAACTTAACTGTAACTATTGCTTCTTTCATTTTAATTGTTTAGAACCCTCTATATCGTTTATCCAGTTTTCATAACTCTGTTCTTTCATTGCAAATTCTATATCTCTTTTGTGTTCTTCTATATATTCTATAGCTCTTCTGCCAGGATTCTTTATTCCTTTATGCTCAAAGAACTTTAACAATCCAAAATAATCTTCATCTTGTACAAATTGCCATACCTTTTTAAACTCTCCCATCTTTTGTCTCCTTTATAATTATTTGTTTATTATAATCATGTAGTCTTCTTGGTATTACTACTTCATCATTACATTCGCCACAACATTTACCTTCATTAACTGGCCATGGATTATGACCTCCTGTCCAACCATTTAGGTCAGCTTTAATTTTATGTCCACAAATACTACATTTCATATTGTTTTTCCTTTGATTTAATTACTATAAAATCATCTTCAGTTTGAGCTAT
>NZER01000341.1 GCA_002690445.1 Candidatus Pacearchaeota archaeon | reverse complement strand
TCGAGCTTTAACTTCAGCTTCATCTGCTCTAGCTGAGGCAACCCGCGCATTAGCTTTAGCAGAACGAGCCTTAGACTTCTGAGAGACACGTTTAGCTGCCGCTACTTCGTTCTCTACAGCCATCTGAAACTGCTCTGCTGCCGGATCTTGAGGAGTTTTAGGCGCATTTGTTGGTGCCATTTCGTTCTCTCCTCCCTTAGTCATTTCACTAGGATTACTGTAATAAAAGGGTTTTGATTTTTCGTCTTCTTCCTCTAGATTTGAATCACGTTTATCTGGACCATTTTTTTGTTCATCTAATACTCGTGCCGCTTCTCTCTTCGAATAATATCGAGCCTGATGTCCATCTGCTCCTCTACGCTCTGCATAGTGCTCTTTAACGCCTTCAGGACCTTGTTGACCGGGTTTTAAATACTCACGGTCTTGAGTACCTATCGGGCCTTGCCCTCCCCCCGCTTGTTCAACCTGTGCTAATCGTCTATCCCCTTGTTGACCTTCATGCAATTCTTCAAACCTAGGGTCTTTTCCTAACAGTGCTTCTTTAAGTCCCCGTCCTTGTGGGCCTTGTGGGACATATTTCTTTACATTTTTCTCTAATTGACGACGCTTTACATACCCACCAAAACGAGTAGGAAAGCCCTCCCCAGGAGGCATCGTATCGGCATTACCAGATAGAATCTCATTGAAATGTGCTCTAACAGCTTCTAAAGAAACATCTAGAGGACGAGCAAGGTTCTCAATACTATCTTCTGTTTTTGAGTAATTAACTATCGCCTGCTCAATAGCGTCGGCTCTAGGGTTAATTATAACTTGCTCTATCTCTCCAGTTGCAGGATTTCTATATGGTCGCTTTTCAGGCTGTCCATCAATTAGATTGATATCAGATAGACCTTTAGCTTTATCTATCGCATCCTCATATTTAGCTTCCATACGAGCCAATTGAGTTACTAACTTCCCACGTTCTTTCCAATATGCTCGTGGATCGTCTCGATACATATCGTTATCAGGAGCACGATACTTAAGTTGTCCACCAAGCTTACTACCAAATGCTTGCCCTTCTTGCCATCCTTCTTTAAAACCTTGGCTAATAGCATGAGCTAAAACTCCCCACCAACGGGTAGTGCCATTATTAGCATATGCTCGTGCAGCCCATGTTTTTGAACCGGGAGCATCTTTCTTACCATTGGCCCGTACCGTGGAACTAGGGCCATATTTAGTAGAAAAAAGCCCACCAGCAATCTTGTCAACAATTTTCCCTAAGAGATTAAAACTTGTAATAACTCCGCCTGCTACACCATTCAAAAGAATAATGGGTATAGCCCACGGAGCCATTAATGCATCAACAACCAGATTAGATGGTTTTTGATTAGAACGAGCTTTAAAGACAATATCAGAGGGCTTAAATAAGTCTTTAAGATTTACTCCTGCATGTTCTAATTGTTTAAATGTCTCTTGTTTAAAAGCATTAACATAATTATTTTTTTCTTTATCGGAATCAGAAAAAGTTACAACCGGACGTTTATTAGCCCCACCATATATATGAAAAGTATTATTCGATAACCAAGAACGTCTTGCGTGTTGAGCTTGTTTTCGTTCCTTAGTATCAGTTACAGCAGCAGGGTCAGGGATATCGATTCCCGCCTCCCTAGCTTTATCCGTGATTATTCGCTCCCCATGTCGTAAAGCAGTACTAAAATTTTTAACTTTCTGTCCGCCGTTAACCGCACTCCATCCATCTTTATTAAGACGTTGTTGTAACTTAAACGTCGTACTATCTTTATTCAACTGGATACGAATCTGAATATTCACATCATTGTCATTGGTGACTTTGATATGCAATCCCTGTTTAGGAAATGCTAATTGTTTTAATTCAGCTGTAGATTGACCAGCAGCAATACCATCCACGATTTGATCATTTGTTAAAGCAAAAGCAGATAATAACGACTTAGCAGGCTTTGAAGGTCTACGTTGTTTACGTCGAGGACTATCGTCATCAGATTCATTAGACTCATTATCTGATGAGAGCCGTTCCGTAAGAGTACCGGCAAATAAGTTCATATTACTATTTGTTATATCTAGTACTCTTTCATCAATTTGATCAAGATTAGATTGAAGTTTATCAACAGCCGTTTTAAATTCGTCAGCCTTACTCAAAAAAGTATCTTCAAATGTATCAATAACGTCATCAAGAGCAGGAAAAACTAATTTTTCTTCCTGCTCTTTAGTAACGTATTCTAATTTAAGTAAAACTTTATCGACTGTGGTCATTTATTGCTCTTCGGGAATAGGTGCACCAGCTTCAGACATCTCTGGTCCTCCAATCGGAGGAGGAGGGGGTAATTGGTCTACACCAGCAGGTTGACCTCCCCCAGGAGGCATTTGTCCCTCCATACCTGGCTGCATACCTTCCATCCCTGGTTGCATGCCTTCCATACCAGGTGCCTGTTCCATCTTTTTAAATTTAAATTTAATCTCTTTGCCTTTTTCTTTAATAGCTTCATATCCTAACTGCATCATCATACTAGCGTTTTCAAGACGCATCTTTTCAACACCGAGTTGAATCTCTTCAGTCTCTTCCTGTGGTGGTGATAGGTGTATTTCCCAGTCACTGATATTTAACTGCTTCAGCATGAAGGGAATAACATTATGATTAATTACGTTTTGATACGATTCAACTAATTTATTGTGCATATCAGTCTGAGCAGACTCTCTGGTCAAACCGCCAACACTAGACGCATCACCTGAAAATAGGGGAGTTACGCCCCATAGCATAGCTACACGGTCACGAATCTCCTGCCTAACAGGTAGATAGTCCAGTTCTTGGAAGGTATATGCTAACTTAACAAAGTCAGTCTTACCACGATTATTTTTAGCCGATGCTGCAACCCACGGGAACGTGTTCGGGTCATTAAGCATTTGCGTCTTAACACGTTCAATTTCTGTTTCCAAGGATTCAGGGTCATCGGTATAGGTGATTAGTAACCCCGGTGGAATTCGCCGTTCATACCAGTATCTATAGAGCGTCCTGTCTGCCCCTACTATAGACAGAACTTTCTCAAAGACTGTAAGAACAGGAGAATAACCATAAGTTTTAGACGGATTAAAGAAAGAAGCGTGACATATCTCATCAGCTAGATAATAACGATAACGTCCACGCCAATAGTATCTATACATAGCGGGTAGTAATTTAGCATTACATCTAAACCCCTCTGCAGCGATTACATCACAATTACCGGGAGATGTATGAGTCTGTTGTTCTCTATGAATCGGACATAAGAAATGAGAACGTTCTGGTAAACCATCTTTCCTATCTATGTCATATTCAGTTAATGCTGGATGTAATCGAGTAACTTCAAAGATCTTTGATTTACTGATTTTTCCTGAAACTGAATCTATTTCATACTCTTTATTAAGTAATAAGAAACCATCATCAGCAATCAAAATGTCCGTCATAAATTCATGAAGAACAGATTCTAGAGACTGATGGAAACTATTTCCATTGATTATTAAATCATCAAATGCTTTTTGTTGAGTAAAATCAGGAATAGATGTTTCTACGGGTATTTTTTCGCCATTGTGATCTCTTTTATATTTACGTACCTTTTTAGTAACAATCTCATCATATTCAGAATCAAATACATCTTGCTCTACAATCTCAAATGCAAAACATTCATCACAATGATCGTCTTCTTCCTCATCAAACTCTTTGCCACATTGAATACATTTACGAACATATTTCTGTGTCCACGTAGAAAAGCCTTTTCTAAAGACTTCACGTAAGATTGCTAAGACTACCGACCTAATCTCTGTGACTTGATACGCTAGAACATATAAGTCTTGTAAGATACTACGTCGATAGATGAATTGCTGACGAACCCAGTCTTGAATGATTGCATCAAGCCCCAACGGGGACATACGTCCCGTGGCACCATTTGCACCTTGAGCCGTCTCAGCAGCCTTAACTAGTGAGTCTAATGTGCCTAATAGGCCATTAACTCGTCCATATTGATCTAGATTAGTGGGAACTTCACCGCCTGCTATATTACGACTAGCCAATGATGAAGGAGAACCAGGAACTTCTGGCCCTCCAAATACATTAGCTAGTGAATCAACTAATCCCATTATATAGTACCTAGTATCTCTTTCATCGAATAATCATCAGGTGCTCTACAAATAGCCCAATCTGTGCCTTCTTTTACCCATTTAGATGCACAAACTAGACACATTCGCCAATATGCCGCATCGCCATCAAATACTCTAGTATTTAATTCATCAGTGTATTCTATACCACCAACACGGTTACACACAACACATATATCTGAACTACTACTAACAACACGTTCTTTAACCGCATCTCGTCCCCAGCCTGAATTAGTGGGAGTTTTTAAAGGATTTCTAGCTTTATCGTTCTCAGTTGCTTGAGTATTGTTCGGATTTTCAAAAAGTGTGTTGATTCCGCCCATATTACGCATACTAGTAAGTGTACTATGTTCTTTTAAAACTCCATGTACTGCACCGACTACGGCATCTGCTCTATCCTTTTTCATACCAGGACGAGCTTCAATCTTATCTCCATATACTACATCTAAGCTTAAAATCTCTTCTACTGTCTCTTTATCATAAAAACCATCTAATTTTTCTTGATAAAGTAAATCTTTAAACGTATCGTAAGCTTCTCTACTACTTCGACCTATAGACTTATATTTCGCAGGAATACCAAATTTAGCTAATTTTTGTAACGAACTAACAGATTGATAATTATCATAGGTCACACTAACGATTCTATGCCCTTTATCTCGTAATGCTAATATAAAATTCTCAATAGCTGCAAAATCTACATCATATTCAGGCTCTGGTTCCCAAATCTTAATCACATCTATAACAACATGCTCATCCCCTTGATGTGCTACACATACAGCAGCATTAGCGTGTCGTAACCCTAAATCCACGTGAATATAATATTTGGTTCCAATATGTAATCCTGACTCATCTCTATGCTCTTTAAGTCGTCCCCAAGTTATCTGTCCAACCTCATCTATCTCAGCATCAAAGGCACGTAAAATAGGAAGTAGATCTTTGATATAGGCATCACGAGCAAATGGTGGATCACACTCAAAACGAGCACGAGCTAATACAGGGTCAGTTGCATAAAAATCTATAAAGTCAGATTCTTTCTTAGACGGATTAAACTCCCACGTAGTAAAAGGAAGACCACCATCCTTACATGAAACAAAAGTACGATCCTCTAATTTTCCATTAGTGAACCGTCTTTGTATAAATGAACCTTTAAATCTAGGCCAAGACAAACAAATAACTTTACCTACCCCAGGAAAACGTGACTGAATCAAAGCCTTAGCGGTGTTATATACGCCTTCGGCCCCCTCACTACGTAAAGAATGGCTACGTTGTAATTCCTGTTCACTCTTAAATGCGTCAATCTCATCAAGAATAATCAGAATAGGCGTATAACCCTGCCAAGACTCATTTTCAGAGTTACCCGAAATAAGTCGTATATTTTTAGGAAACGTAACAGTCTGTTGAGTAATACGAGGGGAAATAAAATGAGGTAAAGAATCGTCAACGAATAAAGGAGAACTACGTAGAATATTAGACAAAGTGCTAAAGTAGATGTTGCGTGCGATGTCTGCGTTCTGAGCCACATTAATTGAATCGATGAATCCATTAGTATCCATCCCAAAATATGCTTGCGGACTCTTTAAACAATGTAATAGATAAACGATACGTAAACCTATTAATATAGAACACGTATCTTTACCAGACCCCTGTCCCGCCATTAATACACTTTCTGTGAAAAACGGTGGGTCAAAGATATTAGAGGTATTGTTAACAAACTCAAGCTGGGGAACAGACAGTCGCATAGTAAGATTTAAATACTCTTCTCCGTAAAGAAAAGTTTTTAAATCAACTGGAGTAAACCCCCAAATATCGTCAGACTCTAACTTCTCAATATCCTCAGTAACTATAAGACTAGGATCGTTAAGCAGAGATCCTAGTATTGTAAAGTCTACCAAGGGCTGTGAGTTTGACTCCGAGCCGTTGAAGCGTTTCTTGGTCTGTGATTTCTTCACGTATTATCTTCGCTACGTCTAGTAAAAATTCCTGGGATAAATCTGACCCTAGTATAGACACTTGCCCTTTTAAACTTTCAAGATATGCATCTGATGCCTGTTTTTTATCTTTAAATTTTATATTGTCATTCAGTAATGCTTCTTGAGCGACATTACTGACTAACTTATAACCTTCTAAAAGCTTATCGTTAGCTTCCTGTGCTATATCAGCTGGTGTAATGTCATAAATAGACTTAGGAACCTCTATCGCTGTAGGAAATGCATCTGCGCCCAGTATTAATGTATCAGGTAAAACATCCCATTGCCCTATAAATGACCAAGTAGTAAGCAATTCAAGAGGTACTCCAAGTTGCTCACTGATAGCTAGAAGTTCGGATCCTCGTTCATAGAGCTTTTTTGCTTCTTCACGGATTTTTTCTGTCCAGTCATCTTTTGGGTTGCCGCTAGATTTTCCATTATTTGTTCCTGCCATGTTTCTATCACCGTCGAAGCATAATCTTTATTTATGGGAGGCTCATCCATCGGATCATTAGCGTGCAAAGAACGAGTAATCTGTGGCACAGCGTCTAATAATCCAGTAACCCAGTCGCTAAATTCGCCAATACTATCAAACGCAATGATAGGTGCGGGGCAGACTAGAGCCACACGCCCACTAAATGGATCCACCATTAATGAAAAATCATCATCGCCATATTCAGGGTATCGAGGCATATTATCTCCATTATAACAAATTTAATGTATTTATGTAAATTTAAACATATTGAATTTTAAAATATTCCTTGAGCTGCGTTCCCCCAATTAAACGCATTTTCCCGTTTACGATGCGCAAAAGATTTACACCTAGGAACTTCCTTTTTTTCAAGATCATCAAAAACTACTGTCCAGCCTACATATAAATTTTCATCATATTTAATCTTGGAACACGTTGTAGGGTCTACAAAAGCCTGACAACGCTCTTCCAAACACTGAAATTCGGTAGGTTCATCTGAATTATAACTACCACAGACGGCTAAAACTTGCTTAGTGTGCTGACTACGAGCCGTAGTAGATTCAATTTTAATAGCTTTAAACGCACATCGTCCGTGATATTCATCAGTCTTCCCAAAAGGCGTGAATCCAGGTTTATGATCCATATGCTTTATGTCTTGTAATGGAAGCCAATTCTTACAGTCTGTGATATTACAATAAACGGTCATTCCTTTTCAACCTTCTTTTCTTTTATTGTTTCCACTAATTTTCGGGACCAATCCGTAAACCACGTATAATTTTTATGTTTATTAGAAAATTCACTAAACTGTCGAAACACATCAATCGCAATGAGTTCAATATCTTTATGAATCCCCCGTCCTCTAAGGAAAGAAACAATACTTAATCTAGTTAACGCGGAGAATACCGAAGGCGTCGGATACTCATAGACCGTGATTGTCTCTAGGACGTGACACAGAACATTTTCAATGTCGGTTGTAGTTAGTTCGATTTCCTTAATACTACGAGGCACAGACTCCCCCATTACCCACCAAAATGTGCCAATACTATAGCATACTAAACTTTTTTATTCACAGTTTTATAAGAAGGCAAATCATTAATGATATCCACCTCATAATCTGCAAATAGATTAGGCCACCGCTCAATAGCTATATCTGCTACTTTGGAGAAAACAATACGTATCTCCTCTTCCGCCCCTGGATCAGTACGCATCTCAATTACATGACGTAAAGTACGCATATTACAACTCCAACCAATATTAGTAGCTAATCCGATAGGAGCTATACGACGCATAGCTGAAGTTATTTGCTTCTTAAAATTAAAATCATTTGTCGTATCTAATTCATACAACTCTGACAAGTCTTTTTGAAGATTAGAAAGTCCATCCATAGTCTTCTCAAAGATAGTCATAGCGGCAGCATTCTCTTGGATACATATAGGAGCATACCAATCTAAATCAGTCAAACGTACATACCGTAAAGACTCTTGGGACATAGCTGTTCCCACACGATGACGTACTAACTCGTGCGTAAATACTCGACTGACATCACAGAAAAAGAAATTCGCTACTCCATGTTCTAAAACAGACCCATCACCTTTTTCTATAACATTAGAAATATAGGTTTCATTAGAGCCACGAACTCGTGTCAGATTGGGATTCAATTCAGTACCAAAAGACTTATAACAAGCTCTACCGTATACCTCAGTTAAAAGCTCTATATCAGTTGACGCATTAGAAGACCACTCAGGTACTCCTAAATGAGTAAGGAAGGCACTAAGACCTTCCTTATTGACTGTAGACTCACCTATTAAAAAGACTTGCGGTTCTACAATCATCTACCCTGCTTTTTTTTATACTCTGTTATGTAATCAAGCATATACGCTACGTATTCATCTTCATCCATCATAGCGAGTTTCTCAATCTCAGAAGGTTCATAGTCTTCATCGTCATCGTCAACATCGTCATCAGCTTCTTCAGCCGCAAGACTTTCATCGATAAACAATGGATTGATATGAGTAGAGTCTATAAATCGACGTAAAGCCGAATCATCTCCCTCACTCTTTGGATTATTAGACTGTACCATTAAACATACCTCGTGTCAGTATTATACCAAAAACATCATGCATCAGTCAATGCTTTTTTAGCTGCACGTCGTTCTTTTCTACGCTTATCTGCATCACAGGGACCACACAATGCGGGTAAATATCGCTTCGGTTGTTTACGTCTACACTTCTGACACTGCTTCCAACTCGTAGGAGACATTATTTATTAGCCTTTGCAGCAAGTTTACCTTGTGCTACTTCAATTTTAGTCGCTAAATCACCTGGAACGGCACTCTTCAAGAATTCTTCCTGTTCTAGATGAAATGCATCATTCCATCCAGCCTGATCAAATACTTCAGGATTAATGTACTTAGCTAATGCCACTACAGGTTCGTTACTAAGATTCTCCGAAACAGGACGACCTACAAAATCTCGTTTAGATTCATATTGTGACTTAAGAAGCCACAATAATCCTAATCGTTTATATGAATCTTCATCCCCAATACCACCATTATTGATTTGAGTATTCATATACTTATCAAATTCAGCACCCCAAGTACTCGCCACTTCTATAGGAACTTTATCCTTTGTTTTATA
>NZER01000340.1 GCA_002690445.1 Candidatus Pacearchaeota archaeon | reverse complement strand
CGTTTCCGTTCAGCCGATGAGTCTCCCTTCGGGACTCATCTTCTTCCTGGACTTCGTGTTCTCGCCGGATCTCGGTGGTACCTCGGATGCCAGTCAGGCAAATAACAGATTTGGTAACATTTCTGGATCCTCGATCTACGGTGGCGACAGAGTTGGTGCCGAGATCACTGGTGGTCTTAACTTGGTCGGTAACCTCGCTCAAGATAAGTCAGGTCCGCGTACTGTGGGCGGTCGAGGTTATGCGTATGCATCTCCCAAGACGAGCCAAAAGCTTAGCAGCAAGACCACGTATATGGGAATCAAGAAACAGTGGGGTATTCACTCCTCATCGCTTCACACTGCCCGCAATCAGCAGCAGCTGATTGAGTACGATCCGGATATCAATGCCCTTACGGCTAGTAGCACCAGCTACGACGTGTTGGTTCTTGATGTTGCGCAATCTCAGTTCCTTTCGGCTTCTACGACCGCGGACTTTGATGTTCTTAGTGCGTTCGTGGCCTCTGCGTCTGCAATGTCAACAGCCTTTACCTGGGCGAATGCCGACGATAGTACTTATCCGACCCATCAGATTCGTCGCCTTACACGAGTAGTAAACGCTACTGAATCAGCGACCTCAAGCAAGGCTGTGCGATTTGTCTTCACTTTGGACTCCAGGGCTTTGACTCTCACGACCACCGCCGCACAGGCGCTATACGTGCAGTGTCCCATCAAGGATAACATCACGAACGCTGGTTCTGGAAGAATCGGCGCCGTCGTTGGTGCGACTGAGTGGGGACTGGAAGGTAGCGCGAACATCCCCGAGATCGACATCAAAGTCGATTCTGTGGCTGTCACCGCGATGACCAAGAAGCTGAAGGCGAAGTGGACTCCGGAATTAGGGCAAGACCTTAATGCCTACCACAACCTTGATGCTGAGGTTGAGCTTACGAGCATTCTCTCTGAGCAAATTGCTCTTGAGATTGATCGCGAGATCCTCGGTGACCTTGTGGGTGGAGCAACTGCTTCTACCTATTACTGGTCCCGCGCTCCCGGTCTGTTCGTTAACCGAACTACTGGTGCTGAAATTGGTGCGTCCTCTGCGGCTCCCGACTTCACCGGTACGGTAAGCGAATGGTATGAGACTCTCATCGAGACCATTAACGATGTATCTGCCCAGATTCATCGCAAGACTCTCCGTGGTGGAGCTAACTTCATTGTCTGCGGACCTGAAGTTGCCAACATCCTTGAGTTTACGGCTGGCTATCGCGCCAACGTTACGGCTGATGATGAGACTGGTACCGTTGGTGCTGTCAAGGTCGGTTCGCTCAGTAAGAAGCTCGACGTTATCGTCGATCCTTACTTCCTGCGAAACGTGATCCTTGTCGGTCGTCGCGGAAACAGCTTCCTCGAAAGCGGTTACGTGTACGCACCGTATGTGCCACTGCAGACTACACCCACGATCTTCGGCGTCGAAGACTTCGTGCCCCGCAAGGGCGTGATGACTCGCTATGCCAAGAAGATGGTGCGTCCGGATATGTACGGTCTTGTTATCGTGCGCGGACTACTTGGTGAGTCAGGATCGACAGGCTAATACTTAAACTATTAACATAGAGTAAGTAAAAAGCACGGCTAATCGTGATACAGAAAGCCCCTACCTCGAAAGAGGTGGGGGTCTTCTTTGTGGGCGAAACTATTTATGAGCGAGGCAGAAGTATATCTTTTGTCTTATCCTATTGTGTTTAATGACATGATTACAAATGGAGGGTTATAAAACTATGGGAACAAAAAGAGTAGGCTTGGCTAGAACCCAAGCTCTAATACAAAATTTAAAAAGAGAACTGGCCTTAACGAACACCACGCTCAACGGGGTGAAAATCGGTATGCCTGATACGATTACGGCAGATACGACTTTGACGTCTGCGGACAGCAACAAAGTGCTTCGCTTTGACATCGCTGCTAGCGACGTCACAGTGACACTTCCAACGACAGTCACTGCTGGCTTGACTTACACATTTCTTTGTGTCGGCACCAGCGGCAAATCGCTTTTAATTGATGCTGGTTCAGCATCGGTTGTTGGCACCGTGATAACGCAACTTGTGGACGGAACCGACGCGTCACGTGCGGCCTATAACCAGACCGTACTTGGCTTTGCTGATGACCACATTGTTGGCGATCATTGTACAATTATTGGTGATGGCACCAATTGGCGAATCCTAGAGGCCATATGTGCCACTGGTTTCACCGCTAGCTAAACTAAAATATATCTTTATGTTTTGCCCCCTCTTTGGAGGGGGCTTTTCTTTTTGAATATTTTATAACTAATTACCACTAAGGAGAACCCACCATGAACCCTCGTAAAAGATTAATGTGGAAATTAAAGGCTCGCGCAGCCAACACAAGCGCTACTGAAACCGTTGTTGAAACACCAACATGGATTCCGAAGACGGTTGCGTCAGTTGAGACGAAGACGAGCGATGTAGTCGTCCCAGTCCCAGCCCTGGGTGCCCCCAAGGTAACTACAGTAGAAACTGATACCACGGTAGCACCCAAGGTGACAAAAAAGACCGTCAAGAGTGTCCGAAAAACCACAAAAACTAAGACGACTGCCACCAAAAGCACGACTACTGCTGCTGACTAAAAAATAAACAACTTATAGGCACTGAGTTTTGCGTCTATGTTTACTATTTAGGGAGTAGGGGTACCTATGCATGCCAACAAATCTTAATCCAAAATCTACCACTAGCGCAGTTATTCTAACAAGCACGGGTAGCTACGACAAAGTCACGGCGGGGTGCCCGATTGGGGCTTACACCGGATCTGCCAATTTCTTAAGTGGCGCTTCCATGCAAGTTGCCTATGTGTATAAGAAATTAGGCGGCGATGTAATAGACATTGAGCTAACGCCCGGAAATGTGTATGCTGCTTATGAAGAAGCAGTCCTAGAATACTCTTATATCGTCAACCTACACCAAAGCAAGAACTCCTTGTCGGACACGTTAGGTGACACCACAGGGACGTTTGATCACTTAGGCGCGCAACTAACGGGACCTACGGGCTCCAATCTGCGCTTCCCTCGTTTTCAAGTTTCCTATGCTCAACGCGTTGGAGACGGTGTTTCTACGCTTGGGGGCTATGGTGGAACGACCACCATTTACTCCGGATCGATAGTGCCCCGCATGAACACTCAAGACTATAACCTCCAAGCCATCGTGCAGACCGCTAGCGATTCAGGCAAAGATGAATCCGGCAACGCAGTGACCTATGCCGGAAAGGTGGATAATGAGCGAATATTCATTACCCGGGTATATTTTAAATCGCCACGAGCCATGTGGCGCTTTTATGGCTATTACGGAGGCGTTGGGGTGGTAGGAAATTACTCTACCTACGGGCAATTTGCCGATGACTCAACCTTTGAGATCATTCCAACATGGCAGAACAAGCTTCAAGCGATTATGTATGAAGACTCCATCTGGACAAGAACATCTCATTATTCATATGCACTTAAAAACAACAAACTAAAGCTTTATCCCAATCCGAGCTATTATCCGTTCATGAGCGATAAGATTTGGTTTGAATTCTACATTAAGAAAGATGCTACAGCGACAGGCGCCGGATACGAAGACGGAGTGAAGGGCGTTAATAATATGAATACGCTTCCTTATAGCAATATCCCCTTTAGGAACATTAATGCGATTGGTAAACAGTGGATTCGAAAGTATGCTTTATCTGTATGCAAAGAAATGTTGGGACAGATTAGAGGAAAGTTTACGACTGTCCCTATTCCTGGCGACAGTGTCACACTAAACCATGCAGAACTTTTAAGTCAAGCAAAAACAGAACAAGCAGAACTAAGAGACAAGCTAGTAGATATGCTAGCAGCAATGGAATACACAGAATTGATCAAGAAGGATAGTGAAAAATCGGAGGCAACGGCCACAACCTTTAAAAATAGCCCGCTGCCAATTTTCGTGGGGTAAATTAAATGGCAAACGAATGGAAAAGACCAGCACAGCCACCTCCCCCCTTGTTTTTAGGTAAGAAAGAACGCGACCTAGTAAAGCAGGTTAATGATGAACTTATTGAAAAGGTCATCGGACAGCAGATTCTTTATTATCCTGTTGATATGCAGCGCACCGACTTCCACGAGCTTTACGGAGAGGCTATAGAAAAGACGTATTTACCTCCCGTAAGAGTGTTTGCTCTGGTTGAGTGGACCGAATATGCCACATCTTATATGGCAGGCGCCGGCATCGATAAGAGTTGGGAAATTGCCGTACATTTTCATAAGCGTCGTTTAGAAGAAGATCAGGATATGTATGTACGCGAGGGGGACTTTGTTTTGTACGGTGATTACTATTATGAAATAGTTAAACTAAGTGAAGATAAAAAGCTGTGGGGTCAAGTGGATCACGGGTTTGAGATTTCCGCCGTATGTAAGAGAGCCAGAAAGGGGCTGTTCGATGCTACCTGATAATTTTGATTTTGCACTCTTGCCAGATCTTCCGAGCACAGGCTCCGTCGGTTTATCTGAAATTGGGATGTTAGCTTCCACCCTGGAAGATATCGATTACTGTATGGTGTCTTGGATTAAGAAAGACTTAGAATTAACTGCCAAGACTAACGAAGGGAACTCACTTGTCCCCGTCCTATGGCAAGCACCCGAGAGATCTTACCAGATCAAAAACGAAAAACAGTTACGAGATGATGCTGGTGCCCTTAAACTGCCCCTCTTGAGTGTCGAAAGGACGGGCATTACCAAAGATCCCGAACGCAAAGGCGCTTATCAGGCACAAACTTATTCTAATAACAGGGATGGTCGTACCGGTCGCATGGTGATTGCCAAGAGGATTGTTGAAGATAAAACTCGAAACTTTGCCGTGGCAGCATCAATGAGAATGCTCCCGAAGAACGTGGTGCAACAAAAGTTCTACCCCCGGACCAACAAGAAGGTAGTAATTCAGACACTTTCTATTCCCATCCCTGTATATGTTAATGTAGATTACAAGATTACACTCAAAACAGAATACCAGCAGCAAATGAACGAGTTGGTGGCGCCCTTCATTGCTCGCACCGGGCAAATCAATTCCTTTGTGATGCGAAGAAACGGACACCTATACGAGGCATTCATCGATCAGGATTTTAAACATGACAACAATGTTAACGATTTAGCCGAGGAAATGCGCATGTTTTCCACGGAAGTTACCATCAAAGTATTGGGGTATCTTATCGGCGAGGGTGAAAACGATAACCGACCACTGGTCAAAATAGAGGAAAATGCCGTCGAAATAACCTTCCCGAGGGAATCGGTACCACTTCCTGGTCAATCCTCCTTTATAGAGGATTAGTTCCTGAACTGGAGCCAAAATTATTTGTTTCCTTCAAGACTTTTGAAAATGCGTAAACTATTTACTGTTGATTGATTCTCAATTAGACTATTTCACGCAAAGAGGGTTTCACAAAGATGTCTGTTAAAAACTTTAAGTTTGTATCTCCTGGCGTTTTCATTAACGAAATCGATAATTCGTTCATTCCGAATTCGCCAGATGCCATTGGTCCTGTGGTCATAGGACGCTCCCGCAAGGGTCTTGCCATGCAGCCCATTAAAATTGAGTCGTATAGCGACTTCGTCAACCAGTTTGGCGACACGGTTCCCGGCAATGCCGGCGGCGATATTTACCGCGAAGGAAACCTCCAATCCCCCATGTACGGGACGTATGCGGCCAAGGCTTTCTTAGCCTCTGGCGTGGCTCCCCTTACCTACGTCCGCCTTCTCGGGCAGCAATCTACGAATAACGACGGAAGCCCCGCAGCTAAGGCTGGCTGGCAAACCATTCCGACCCCCGTCGCAGGCGGCGGCGCCTATGGTCTGTTCCTGATTAAGTCTTCGAGCGTCACAGGCGATCATGAGGGCAACTTGGGAACGATGGACTGTGCAGCGATTTGGTACCTTAACAATGGTAGCATCCGGTTAAGTGGTGCCGTTTGGGGAATGTCCCCGGAATACACCACCGCATCTGCAGGCACCGTCATCCTTTCGGATAGCCAGGGTGTCTTCAAGATGGCGATTGACGGCGCCGCACAAGGGGCTCAGACATTTACATTCAATTTTGATGACAATTCACAAAAATTCATTCGCCAGCAATTCAGCACAAACCCCCAACTTGCAGGAAGTGGTAGTTATTATCCCACTTCGGCAGAGATTGATTATTGGCTTGGCGAAACTTTCGAACAAAACGTTCGAGATGCCGGCGCTGTGGGCACCCAATGTTTGGGAATTCTCCTAGCGCTCGGTTCCGGATCGGTTGGAGCACCAACCATAGGTCCCGCAAAGATGAAAGGACAGGAGTCCCGTGAAGGCGTCGCAGGATGGTTTATCGGACAAGACACAGGCATTGCCACAAGCTATAAGCCCCAAAACATGCAAAAGCTATTCCGCCTCCAAGGTCGCGGTCACGGCGAATGGCTCCAAAAGCATGTAAAGGTTTCTATTGAGAACATTAGACAATCTAACACATCAGTGACCGAATACGGAACGTTTTCCGTGGTCCTACGCAACATTAACGATACCGATAACAACGTTGAGGTGGTTGAGAGATTTGACAATTGTTCACTTAACCCGACCGATCCCAGCTTTATTGCACGAAAGATTGGAGACAAGTATAACGCATGGGATACCACCAACCGCACTCTCAGAGAGTACGGTGAGTACCCCAACCAATCCCGCTACGTATATGTAGAGATGAATGCAGACGTTGAAGCCGGCGCCACAGAAGATGCCCTGCTTCCCTTCGGCTATTTTGGTCCTCCCAAATATGCAGGACATTCAGTTGGCGCTAATACCGGCTCGAAAGTTTATACAATGATGAAGTTCAGCGGCTCCTATGCCGGCTTTGCGAAGCCTCGCGCATCCTATCACTTAAGGATTAGCGGCGGGGCAACAGCGGGCGCTAAATACGGTGCTGTAGCAGCGAACGGTGGTACCGGCGTTGCCGGCGCTACGTCCAGCCTTGGATATGCCTTCCTCAGCGCGTCCTCAATACTTGCTCTAACAAGTTCCAATGGCACCGTCAAGAAGTATAGATTTATTGGTGGCGCCGCCCACCATGCCAGCCCCACAGCTAGCAATGGCGATATACTTGAGGGCGGCACCTCAATAGCCGTCTTTACAGGGTCTGCTCATTGTACCACTCTTAAGTTTTTGCAGGCAGCAGTCACGGGCGCCAATGGACACAATGGCAAGATCGAGGTGAAGCTCCATGGTACTTCCCCTGCAGCCGGCTTGACGGCATCCTTCTACCAAGCAGTAGGTGGTCCACGAGGTGTTAAACATGTGGTTAGTAGCTCCCTGGAGACG
>NZER01000339.1 GCA_002690445.1 Candidatus Pacearchaeota archaeon | reverse complement strand
GCAACGGGAGAGCAATCAACTCTACAACGAGCAATTCGCAGCCGTGGAGACTCTCAACTCTGCCCTTGCCGGTCTAGGCGGGGCCATCGGCGGACTAGGAGATATTCTGGACGGTGCCTTGCCCGAGGGCGGCTTATTAGGCAAACTGTTTGAGGGCGGCGAAGGCGCGGGAGAGGATGGCTTGTTTGCTGGAGTAGAGCAGGCAGTCAAGGACGCCTTTGCTGGGATCGGCACAGAATTAGAGACAGCGACGGGAACATGGAAAACGGTATTCGATGGTCTAAAGGCGAAAGTTACGCCTGTGACAAATGCAATCGAGGGATTGCGGAATAAGATAGAGACGGGCCTCAATACCGTCTTGCCGACGCTGGCCAGCATATGGACAGATACAGTACAGCCGGCGCTCCAAACCGCATGGGGATTCATCCAAGATAACCTCAATCCTATCTTGGCAGCGATGGCCGCAGTCATAGTCGTGACCGTAGTTCCAGCATTCGTATCCTGGGCAGCGGCAGCGACCGCTGCCGCAATCGCAACGGTCGCCGCTCTTGCCCCAGTGCTCTTGCCAATTGCAGCCGTGGCCGCTGCTGTGGCATTGCTGGTGGCAGCTTGGGACCGTGATTGGCTGGGAATGAAAACGACGCTAACCACGTTCTGGGATGAGACTGGCAAGCCACTATTTGAGAGTCTCAAAGAATGGCTTGATACGACACTGACTGCTGCATTAACCACGTTGACTGGCTTTTGGACTGACACGCTATTGCCTGCACTGAAAAGCGTGTGGGCGTTCATCAACGATTCTCTTGTGCCGCTCTTCGACGCTTTTGTGTCTGCGCAAATAGCGGCATGGACCTTGGGCCTGACCGCACTACAGGGTGCTTGGGAGAATATCCTTCTGCCCGCGCTGACGAGCGTCTATAACTACATTAACGACTTCATAACGCCGATCTTCGACACCATCGTCGAAAAGTTTACCGCTGTCAAGGATACCATAGTTGATTGGTTGGGGCCGAAGCTGGAATGGTTAGTCGAGAAGATCACTCCAGTCAAAGATGCTATGGCCGATATCAGTGGGGTGATCGAAGGCGTCATCGGCTGGCTAAATAAACTGGTAGAGGCAGCTGAAAACTTCAAACTCCCCGATATCCTGACGCCCGGAAGTGCGACGCCGATGGAGCTCGGCTTGCGGGGTATATCCAATGCACTAGAAGAGATTAGCCACAATCGACTCGATAAGGTCTTCGGGGACTTGGCCGTGTCTGACACTCTGGGTAAGATCGCCGCGCCAGACCTGGAAGTCCTACGGCCTGGAGGCGGGGCGATTGGGGGTGGGGCAATGGCAGGGACTCACAGCACACTCGATATCAATCTATTCCTGGACGGCCAGCCCGTCGGCCACGCGACCGTAGAGACCAGCCGCGGAGACCGGCAGGCTCTTGACCTACGCCTGAGCGCATCGAGCAAGAGCGTATAGCATGGCCATCGAATACTACTACAGGGACGGCGGCGATACCGAGAATACCATCTACGTGGCGGGGACGACCACGACTCAGGCGGTACTCCGCGGGACAGAGTTTGGTGCTGACGATCCGCCCGTCCGGTTGATAGGCGAGAAGACGCCCAGCCGCCTGGCAGACCAACATCGCGGTGTAGTGTACGACCCGCGGGAGTACGGCTATGGCCTGATACTGCTGGGCACCAGCAAGGCCAACCTGCAGGCGCTCAAAGCTACCTGGAGCACCTACCATGACCGGGAGCTGGGCGAGGGCTTCGTCAAACGCGTCACGGCCAGCGGCAACACCAGGTGTCTCGATTGCTTCCTACGGCAGACGGATTGGGCGGAGCCAGAGGGCTACTCGCAGGAACTGACGGCCCACTATCTGGCCCGCAATCCATTCTGGCGCGATGAATCGCTGACGACCAACGAATCCAGTCTGACCGTGCCGAATCATGGCTTCGAGACATTCACCGGCACCGAGGACGACGGCACATCAGATGACTTCGACGACTGGACCGAAGTTACCGATGACGGCAACGGCGACAAAGTGGAGGCCACGGCGACAAAGTGGGGCGGCTCATACGCCGTCAAGCTTACGCGGGGCACCGGCACACCCCCCCGGATCGACTCCGCCGCTGCTATCTCCGTAACCGCAGGCGACACGCTCCGCCTCGTGTTCCGCGCGCGCGGAGACGGCACCTACGCCGGGGCCTACCACATACTAGACGACACCAATAGCGAGACGATCGAGAGCGCGGCAACGGGCGTCACGGGCACCAGCTACACTGAAGTGTCCCACAACTTCACCGTACCTGCTGGATGTTCGGGGATCAAACTCCGGTTCTGGGCGAACGCTACGAATACATCCGTCGTCTACTACGACTCCATAACACTCACCAATACCGCCGTGCCGAATGTGGATTGCATCGTCTACAATGGTAGCTTCGAGAGCGGCACGCTGACGGATGACAACGGCGTCTCGGACGACTTCGATAATTGGACAGAAGTCAATGATGATGGGAACGGCGACAAAACGGAATCTACTGCGACGGTTCACGGGGGCAGCCACGCCCTGAAACTGACGCGTGGCACTGGCACAAGAGCCTATGTACATTCAGCAGCGATTATTGCCGTCGCCGGCGAAACAGTAAAACTGTCCGTCTGGACACGTGGTGATGGGACATATGACGGCGCCTATGCAATTTGGGACCTTTCTAACAGTGCGTGGATCAAAGGAATAACTGCTACCGCAATAACGGCCGCGTCCTATACGGAGTTTACATACAGCTTTGCCGTGCCATCCAACTGTTCGTCCATACAGTACATGTTCTACGCCAACAACACCAATACCGCCGTAGCCTACTTCGACGACGTGACTCTCACCCGTACCACCGTCGTAATCTCTCTGACCAACAGCGGCGACATACCTGCGTGGATACACGCAACCATCACGGGCGTGGTCAATACGCCAGTGCTCACCCTGGGCAGCGACTCGCAGACGATCAACAAGACTACCAGCAACGCGGACGATGAGCTCCGCAGCGATGCGAAGCCGAACGGCACGACGCGGCGGAGTGTGCGGTACTTCGAGAATGGCGCAGGTGACGGGGTAGGCGTCGCCACTACGAGCGGCAGCAAGTTCCTGAAGCTGGCCACGGGCGCCAACAGCCTCAAGGTGTCGGCCACATCAGGCACGCCTACGGTCAAGATTCAGTACTACAACTACTATCGGGGATTGTTCTAATGGTCGCCTGGCCCGACGGCCACCGCTGGGAGGATTACAAGGTCGCCATCCTGGACAAGAACTGCGCGTGGAAGGGTGAGCTCAACAGCCTCCACAACCTGAAGGGCAACACCCGCCGCTACGGCAAGTACGGCTGCAAGATCACATTCTCCCTCAGCTTCGATGATCCGTGGGCGTCCGTGCTCAATGAGTCAGAACTCCACTTCATCGACGTGTGGCGCGACAGCACGCAGATTTGGTCCGGCTACCAGGTCAAGCTCGATCGGGATGACGATATCGGCGAAGAGGAACAGTGGGTCGAATTCGAGTTCCTGCCGCTATCCCGACTCCTACAATGGCGCGTCGGCTTGCCGATAGCGCCGGCGACTGCATTCCAGTTCACCGACCATTACGATGACGTCTTCAAGGACATGGTGCTGAACTCGATCGGCTCCTCTGCGCCGAACACGCCGACGACGGCTATCTCCCTGGAGTTTCCTAACTTCCAAGTGGCAGCGGACGATCACGCACACGGCACCAACGATACGCTGGACGCGACCCGCGCCAACATCTACGAGTACCTGCAGATGCGCGGGCGGCAATATGGGATTGATTGGGACGTTCTGTTCGACTCCTCGTACCAGCCGACCTTCTATACCTGGGTGCCGCGACGGGGCTCCGACAAGACTGAGGGGCAGGCGACCGAAGTCATATTCAGCGACGACAACGACAACATCACCCGGCAGAGATACGGGCAGGACACACAAGACCTGTACACCGTAATTCTAGCGGGCGACGGCGAGAGCGACGTAGCAGCAGCGGCGGGAGTACGGACCTCGTGGCTCGTGCGGGCGAAGCTGATTAAGTCCACCGGGGCCGATGCCATGAACACGGCCCTCGGTGAGCACGACGTCAAAGAGTTCTACAAGCTCCAGA
Organism: Candidatus Pacearchaeota archaeon; assembly: GCA_002690445.1. Next base: position 4,727 of record NZER01000339.1, on the reverse strand, counting down.
CGTTCGTGGAGACCGAGGATCGACAATGGGTCACGCACTGGGACATCGGCGACAAGATCACCTGGAAGTCAAACCGACTTGACTATGGGCCATACGATGACGAAGTAGGCGAAGTCATATTTGAGATTGACGAAGATGGATATGAGCATCTAATCCCCGTGTTCGGTGAGCCGGAGCCCGACGCGCTGGACAAACTGCGCGGGGCCAGCGGAGGTGGGGCAGGCGGCGACCCTGACTATACCGCGCCTGGGAGCGATTGCTTCTGGGTACGCGGGAAGTATGACACCAGTGAGAGCACCATCATACTGAGGCCGAAGACCTACACGGACCCGGTGTTACTTGGTGCGGAAGACGTGGACGCCTCAGAGTGGATTGAGCACACGCGGAAGACGTATCTCGATCTGCCCGACGGCAACATCCGCGTGGCGCGATCGGTCTACAATACCCAGCGGAGTCTGGCTTTCTGGGGCATGTCGGGCGGCGTGGGCACCGTTCACATTGTAGACGAAACGCTAGCAGAGGGTGGGGCGGGGGGCTCCGCGTGTATCGCGGACGTCTACGATGCCGATGTGCCACGGATCAAGTTGGACGCCGACACAGATAATCCATCATTCGTGCAAACGCTCCTGGAGATTCAAGAGGCCGACGGTGACATCGCGCACAGCTTCGACGCGACGACTGGCGCGGTGATTCTGAATGAGCAAGGGCTGAGCACCGGAGACGTTCGCGTCGAGGCTGACAGTGATGAGAACCTTATCTTCGCAGACGCAACCGACGCAGGCAAGGTGGGCATTGGCGACGGAGCTCCTGACCATAGGCTGGACGTCGCTGGCGATATTAACATCCACAATGCCTTCGGTCTCATGATCAATGACACCGCCACTGACAAGCATGTGTTGATCGGCAATGGCACGCGAGGAGTATTCCGAGCATTGCGCGATGCTGACTTGCCGGCCACCTACGTTGAAACAAGTCGCATCCTGACGGCAGGCGCAGGGTTGACGGGTGGCGGGGATCTGTCGGCGGATAGGACTGTTGACGTGGGCGCGGGCACGGGGATCGGAGTCAACGCTAACGATGTGCAACTATCGCACCTGGGCATCGAGGCACTCGCAGACCCGAACGTAGACCGGATCATGTTCTGGGACGAGACCGAAAATGCCATGAAGTGGCTATCGCCGGGCACACTTCTCAGTATCTCCGGCACAGGACTGAATTGTGCAGTAGCTCACTCAGACACTACGGGGAGAACAGCTAACGATCATCACAATCAGGCTCATACGCACGGACTGACGTACACGGGCACTAACTCGGGCAATGAAAGCAATACCCATACACATGAGGTCAAATACTCCTGCAAGACCACAACGGGCGGGCCAGGTCATGAGCATTCTTATGATACCGTGTTCGATTGGGCAGGCGGCGGCGCCTATGTAGATACGGGCACTGAATCAGCTACGCATATCCATCAGTACGATAAGACGGATACACCGACGGGTGCAATCTCATGATAATAGACTGGATTCGAGTTGGGATTGTAGACTTTCACGTCAACGATGAGACGGCAGAAGAGCCGTGGCTACAACTTCACTTCAACTGCTACGACGCCGACGACAATCCGCTTCCGGGATTGGGTGGGTGGTTACGCAAGCCCATCACGGATCGTCTTAACGCCTGGAATCAGTCAGTGCTCACGGCATGTCAACAAGCTGAGGCAGTAGCTACAAAGTGGGTGCGTACATTCGACCCGTACAGCAATGAGGGAACGCTGATAGATGTGCTCATGGTCGAAGTGAAGCTGTACCAGCCAGGCGTGAGCAACGCGGCGGGCATCAACGTTTCATTCAGGCGCGGAGCTGACCCAGTACCAGCCGCACAACTCTTTGAGCTAGGGCCAGGGCGGCAATCACTCCGACATAATCAGAAGATGACTTACAATGATCCGGCAATGGCAAAAGAGATCGGCACAGATATTGACGCTCTTCTGAGGATTGGCCATGATATAGCTTGGACGATTAACCAGGCTCGAAGTATTACGAAGTACAGATGAGGAAGAAGGGATGGACGTAACACTGACAGCCGCAGACTGGGTGCAGCTAATCAATGCACTAGGCGAAGCACCGAACCCGCCGTCGCGGACCGTGGCAGCCAAGGCAGAAGAGCAGGCGCACTTTGACTTGTGGGAGCAATTGATTGACTTGGTGCAGCCGGCAAGGGGAAACGCAAACGCAGAGCTGGTAGTGGCGCTGGAAGATGGGGACCGTGACGATCTCCTATGGGCTGTCAACTTGCGGACATGGCCTACGCGAGCACTGGGCCAAAAGCGGCGATTAACCGAGGCGCTGGAAGGCTGACCCGCCCGAAGTGGGGCGACTAGCAACGCAGACACGCAACACACAGTGATAGCAGATCGGATAAAATCAATGACAGAGGGCGGAAATGACCGGGTAACACTGGCCCTAGTAGGGCAGAAACTCGACGCACTGGACGTCAAGCTTACCACCTATTGCCAGCGTTCAGAAGAAGCACAAGAGAGTCGGCACGCGCTGGATAACCGCCTGGTGCGAGTAGAGGAACGGCTAGCCATCTATGCAGCGGCGCTCATGGCGTTCTCCGTCGTGGCGTCGGCGATTGCGGCGTACATCGCAACGATAGTCCGGTGAGGATTCTATGCGCCGTCCTAGCCGTTGCCCTCATAATCGCGGTATCAATCATCGTGGTACCACGTGAGGGACTGAGGCCAGCGATCGCGCCACGATCTGAGCCGTTCGCCCGTGCGGGAACTATCGCATCGCTGGGCAGCCGTCCGGTGCTGGCAGAACAGCCAGCGGAAATGACGCTAGAGGCTGTGTTGGTCATAACCATGCTCCGCGGGCAACCGTCGCAGACGGGCCGGGCGCTGGTGAGCAACAGCAACTACCACATTACCACGGTGACGTTCCCTGGAATGCCAGCGGGCAAGTGGGACGCGGAGCTATGCGTGACTGCCACGGGACCGGTAGGCAGGGCGCCGTTAGCCATCCATGTGCGGGCACTCGACACGGGTTGGGGGCCTGGTACAACGCAGGATCAGCTACTCGCCGAACCGGGTTGGCGCGTATCCTGGACGGACGGTGAGCGGATCGTGGTAGTTGGTCCGGGTGAGTATTGCGTGCGGCTGGGCGGAATCCACGACTACTGGCAACAGGTTCGCGATCGGGGCCTGGTGCTCATGGCAGAGAGTGGACAGACTGCAGGCGTGACGTACATCTTTCGTGGGGATTTGGTGAGGCTACATCTGAGGAGGGAGTGACATGTTAAGCGCTATGATGGGGGCCTTATCCCTTGTGAATCAGCTTCTCGCTATGGAGGAGGAGAATCGCAAGAAAAAGAAAGAGGAAGAGGAGAGGGAGGAGAGGGATGAAGCAGCAAAGTTAAAGTGGCAGGAAGCACAAAAGAGGAGGGAGTGACATGGAAGTGCTACCGTATCTGGGAATCATCGCGTTGGCGTTCGCGACGGAGAGCCTGACTGAGCATTACGCTGGGCCGTTGCTGGCACTGTTGACAGCAAAGTGGCCGAAGCTCCAGGAGCTCAGACCGGCTCAATACGTCGCGGCGGCCGTCGGGCTGGGCCTTGCGTTCGCCTTCCGACTCAATATCGTCTCGCAGGCGTTCGGCTTTGTGGGCGCTGAGTGGGTAGGAATGGTCGTGACCGGGGCCATGATGGGGCGAGGAGCCAACTACATCCACGACTTCGTGACGCGGTATCTGGTGAAGCCCGAACTGCCATACTGAGACGCCTGCCGTCGTGTGACACCGCGGCGGCGGGGCCTTCCTTCGCCAGACGGGGCGGTGTCCCTCCTTCGCCGCCCCGTCTGGTTTTGTGCTATGTGGTCTCTTTCACCCATTCTAGGGCTTCGGACTCAGTCTCCGCGAAGCCGACGAAAGACCAACATTCGCATTCTGGCGTGCCGTTGCTACTCCACCGCTTCCACTTCGTGATGCCGTGCTCCTCGACTTTGTACATGCACCGCCGCGGGATCACGTATCCATCTGCGTCACATTTCCATGCTAACGATAGTCCGGTGTTGTCTGCATCATGTCGCCCCCTCCATGCCATCCACCCCTCGTATAGCTTGCTGGCTCGGACCGTTTCCAGCCAGTCTTCGCGTGATTTGACGATGAACGGTATCCCCGTCGCCTTGTGTACTACTTCCAGTTCGTAGACTCCTCCGCCGTATGTTCTGCGACCCGTGACCCGGCATGATCCTTCGTTGGCGATATCCCGTGCTAGTGTGCTGGTTGCTATGCGTGACATGACCATCATTCGTCTCCTCTCCGCGTGTCTGCGCGGGCTATTCGTGCTTGTCGCCTTCGGGGATCGTTACCCATCGCTTGAGATACTTCGACCAGTACATCGTGATCTCTGTTTCGCTGTTGGGAATTCTCACTTGCTTGCTCATCTCTCTCTCCTTCGGGGCGGCGCGAAGCCGCCCCAGGTTGGTGGTGTTAGCTGCTGCTTACGTCTGCGTTAATCTGTACTATGGCCTCTTGCATAAGTATTCGGGCCTTGTTGAGCTTGCTCTTGGCCTCTGCGCTCATCTTCATCGAGCCGCTGCTTGCGATGCACAGTTGCGTATGAGCTTCCCAGATGTGGCCTTTCGTGATTGTGACTTCTGTGGTCTTCTCTTGCTCTGTCATCTTCTTCTCTCCTGTGTGTTAGCTGATTGCCCAGTTGAGATCGAAGT
>NZER01000338.1 GCA_002690445.1 Candidatus Pacearchaeota archaeon | reverse complement strand
GGAAAGAACTTGGTGATATAGGACAATGGAGCTCTGAAATGACTTCACAATTACAGACAACAGCAAAAACAATGGAAACAGAACAAAAGAAGCAAGATAAAATAAGAAAGAAAGCTGCTCTGACTAAAAAACTTATTAATCCGGTTACAAGGTGGAATTGAGCAATAAGTGCTATGGTGGGCGGAGTTGTAGGTGCTGTAATATAATAGAAAGATGATTTAAAATGGCTGAATTAACAGATGTACTAGGTTCTATTGAGAGACTTCTTGAAAGTGGTGAGCAAAGACGTATGCAGGAAAAGCAAATGGCTATGCAAATGTTACAATTACAAATTGAAAGCTCAAGATATGAAGATGAACGTAATAGAAAGGATTTTGCATCTTTATTAGATTTAAATGAATCAGAAGTTCGTAGAAATGTTAGTACATCAGCCGCTTCTATTGTTAATGAATTAAAAGGTCTTGAAACTAGTGTAATATTTAAAGTTGGTGAAGGAAGTACTGTTGAAGAGTGGTATAAAAAACTTGGTAAACAAGAAGGTATAAGTAAAGAAGATGCATATGAAATTGCAAATTTACTTCTTTGGTACGAGGAATCTAAATCTGGAGGTGCTAATAGAGAAGCCGCTGAAATGGCTTTATTGGAATTTGCAAAAAATATAGAAGTCTTCTATTTAAAAATAGAAGACTTAATTAAGTCTTTTAGTGCGGAGGAACCTAAAACTGATGCTGAAATAGTAGATTATTTAAGTTCTCAGGGGGTTACTGGTGATACAATATCTAAATTCAAATATTTTTATAATAAAGGATTTATAACAGATGATTTGTCTAAGTTTAATAAAATAGATCAAATCTATAAAAGTTTAGATATTATTGCAATTGAAAAAGAAGAAGCTAGTGTTGGTGATTGGAAGTGGGATAGAAAACCTGCTTTTAGAAAAGGTATGCAAGAATTTAAGGAACAGACTAAACCACCTTATAATATAGAAGACTTAATTAAGTCTTTTAGTGCGGAGGAACTTGAAGATGATGAACCACCTAAGGAAGAAACTTTAACTGATAAATACAATAAACAAATTAGTGGTTTGACTGATGATATTAAAGATAAAAAGAGACGTCTGAGAAGTATATCATCAGCTGAGGATAGAGGGTATACTGTGGATAAAGATGAAAAGAATAAATTACTTATTTCATTAGATGTTTTAAAAGATGATCGGACATCATTATATAAAGAAATGGCAGACAAGAAATTTGAATTAGAGAGAGAAGCTATTGAAATTCAAGTAAGTCAAATGGTTAATGAAATTATGGTTGGTATTCCTGATACTAAGAAGAATAGAAAAGTAGCTGAGGCTGAAGCTAGAAGTGTAATAAGACCACCTATAACAAGTGTTTATGGGGATGTTCCAGGAGTAGAAAGACCTGCTTATGATATACAAGGAAGAATTCAGAGATAGGTTTAAAATTGGCTGCTGATAATTTAACTCAAAAATTCAAAGATGAATTAAAAAAGAGGGGCATAGTAACAAAGAAGACTGATGCTGAAATAGAGGATTATTTAAGTTCTCAAGGAGTTACTAATGATATGTTTCAAACTGGTTCTCAACAATTTGAACAACCAGGTACACGTATACCACCTTCGCAATTATTGGGATTAGGTACTGAACAAAAAGGTGATGATAGATCAAAATTATTAGATTTTGTTGGTTCTGCAGTATGGCATGGGATAGATACAGCTGCTTTAGGAATACCAGGATATGCATTGGGTGAAAAAGCTCCATATAAATGGGAAGATTTAGAAGCAGGTGGCAAAGCTGGTGCTGTTGTTGGTGGGGCATTAGGATTCTTTGCTCCAATGGGTGTAATTGGGAAAGGTTCTAAACTTGCAGTTTCAACATTTAGCAAAGCTGGCACAAAGAAGTTAATTGGAGAATCTGCTGAAAAAGCTGGCAAATTTGCAGCTAATGTTCCTGGAGTAACAAAAGAAGTTTCTGAAGAAATAATTAAAAAGACATTAAAAGGTCCAATAGTTGCCAAACAAGTATTACCCAGATATTCTACTAGTTTAAAGAATATTGAAGCCACAGATGATTTATTAATAAGGACATTAGGGGAAAATTTAAAAGTACAATTTCCAAGTGTCGCTCAAGGTGCATTAGATGATATAGGAAGAGTCGCAGTACAAGGATTAAAAGATAAAGGTGTTCATGTTAATAATATTGCTTCTTATGTAGAAAAAGCATTAGGTACAACAATGTATTTTGGTGATAAGGTTAAAATAAATAGATATGCTGGGAGAGCTTTAAATACTGCAGCTGATTTTGCTATATATAATTTATTAACAGATGGCATTACTTCTATGGCTACTGACAAAGAATTTTCTCCTGGGTCAGATGTATATCAAGCTTTAGCGTTTGCATCTTTATTACCTGCTGTTCATATGATTCCTGGTGGTGGTAAAACTAGATTACTTAGAGATTTATTTGGCAATAGATTCTTTTTTAAAGATGGATTTATGAGACAAATACGACAGCTTAAAAAGAAGTCAAAAGATGGTTTCTTTAGAGATTTAACAGATAAACAAGCTGAAGGATGGTTAAAAGTAATAGGCAGAGATAATAGAATAGGTGAAACTATTGTTGGATCAACAGCAAGAAAGGCGATAGACCATAAAGGTGTTCTTGAAAAAATAATTAAAGATATTAATCCTAATAAGCTTTATGCTGATTACACTAAATATGCTGCTGGTGATTTAGCTGGGTCTATGGGAAGAATGCTAGCTGGCGGATTTTATTTTAATTCACATACATTTCTTGATTATGATTTGTTAAAACATTCTGATCATGAAGAACTGATTACACATTTTCTTGTTGGAATGATGTTTACAAAATCTTATAGGCCTTTGACTCCAAAGGAGACTCCACATTTAACAGATTTTGAGCAAAGAGCTGAGGCTATGAAATATTTTAATTATGATATAAGTGAAGTAGAAGCTTATTCTAGGGCTATTGATAGCGACACAGCTTTTGCAATGGCATATTCAGGATTAGCTGCTGACCCTGTTGTTAAAGAGATAATGGGCATATTTAATACAGAAGCAAATATAGAACAGACAAAAAATCCCAGAAATGTGATAAAACATTTTGAGCATCAAGATAGGTTAGTAAGATTCGCTAATGAATTATATAAAATGAATGAACTTGCTACAAAAATGGATCATGCTGAAGGTCATGTTGATAGGCCAACGGTTGAATTATCAAATCTTACAAGAGAACAAATAAATGCAATTAATCAAAGAATAAAAAAGATATCTATAACTTTACATAAAAAGAAGCAACATTTAAATGAAGAGAATTATCATGATTTCTCTAATGAGTTATTTAAAGGAGTTCAAAAAGCTCAGGCAGAGTTATATGTTAGGTTAGCTGTTGAGACAATGAAGGATTTTGGAGCCACTGTTGATGTTGCAGAAGGGTGGGAGTTTGACTTCGATAAACCTATTAGAATTGGGACATTTTCTAATGTAGGTCGATTTAATGGTAATAAGGATTATGCAGATGTAATGCAGATTTTAAAAATAGTTAATAGATTGGAAGAAGCTGGATTTGTAGACCGTCCAGAAGAATTAGATTCAGAACGACTCTCAATAGATGCTATAGATAAATCTAAGTTTAAAAAAGCCAGAGAGAAAGTTAAGATGGTTATGGAAAGGTTGGTAAAAGAAAATTATGGCCCTGGTGTAGATTATGAATTAAATCCGACAGATAATGGATTTTTACTTGGTATTACGGCTGCGAAGCGTAATGCAATTAATACTTCGTTATTTAATATAGTACAAGGAAACACCGAGGGGATGTCTGAGTCTCATAAGTCTATGCGAAGAACTTTTGAGAAGGCTTTTGGGAATGAATCATCTTTTGAATTTAGTGAAAATTCTGACATGCTTGGCATAAAAATGAATGAAAATGGGAAACCAATGAATAAGGATAGGGAAGATATCCTGGAAAGTTCAGACGGTGTAGGAGGTGTTACTAATTTACTTGTAAAATTAAGACATGCAGCTGAAATGTGGGGTCAGGGGAAGTCTCAATCTAAGAGTAAAATATGGGTAGATTATGATGTAGCTAAGGCATTAGTAGAAAAGTCAGAATCCGAATTGGGAGTTACTTTAACAAAGGAATCTGCAAGTATGTTTAGAAGAATGTTTTGGTCAAGGATTCTTGAAACTGCTGATATAAATCCAAACGTTATGACTGCACTTGAAATTTTTCAGAAAAGTAGTATAGCAAGATTTGATATTAGGGACGGTAGAACTTTTGTATCTATGCCAGATTTGGAAACTGTTAAATCTATTATTGATTCATATAGAAATGATACTAGTGAAATAAAACAATCTGAACAAAATAAGTTGATATCAGATTATGAAAGAATACTTGAACATTTAGGATCAATAAATCCTAAATATTTAAATTTGACTGGTATGAGAGATTTGGGTAAAAGAATAAACCCAGGAGATTTAATAGAGGCAATTAATAGCGTTTATGTTACAACAGTAAATCTTGAGAAGGATGTAATAGAACATTTTGAAAAGGGAATTGGTGTAAAAGGTCAAGAAAATGTTTCATTTTTAGCTCGGGTTAATGATTTAATTAATACTCTTAGAGCAGATGAAGAATCTGGCATGAAATTTAGAGATATTGGTATAGAAGAATCGGTGGATTTAACAGATAGATTTACTGAATTCATTAAAGAATCCGAGAAAATAGCATTTAGTGATCCTGAGACTATTAAAATAATAGAACAATTACGAGATAAATTTGCTTTCAAATCAGGCCAAAGAGAAGGTGAGCATTTTGTAAGATCATCTAATTATGAATCAGTAGCAAGTGCTATTGAAAAATTTGTTAGGGAAGAAATTAGTTATGCTAGTGGACTTACCGATATCAGCAATCAAATAGTTTTTGATACTGCCAATTCTGTTCATGATAGAATAATGGGACAACGCCGTTTAGATTTATTAAATGAAGAACTTTTTAATAAACTTGAGCACGCTGGTGTTAAATTTGAAAAAGAAAAAAAATATACTTTAGATGAGTTAACTGATATTTGGACAAAGAATAGAAGTATAAAAGAATTATTTGATATTTTAGAAGGTAGATTATATATGTGGCGTAAATCTCTTTCAGAGTCCGAATGGCATGAATATATAGCCAGGGAAAAAGAAAGATATTCATCATTTGATTTACATGATATAAATGAAGCTCCTAGATATTCAGCTGATTTTATTCCTAAGAATTATAGTCAGTACCATGAGTCATTTACTGGACAATCATGGACTTCAAGGACTGAAAATTTAAGAGCAGTAATTGAGAAAGGAGATACAAAGGCAGCAACTGCTCAAGTTAAAGAAGTAGTTACTCAATTAGAAGAAGCGATTAGGAGAAAACATGAACTTCCTGAAATAGCACAGACAACAGAAGAATTAAAGGGAGCTGCCAAAGATGAATTTGAAACAGTTGTAAAAGAAATATTACCAAACTGGGTTGCTCAAACAATAGGTTCGAGGAAAATATTATCTGGCGAACTACAACATAATGAACACGGTGAGCCTATAATTGTTCAAGCTAATGAGGTTGCTGGTGAGGCTGCATATACTATTTTTGCAGATTCTATGGCTAAAAATGGAATACATATTGTTAAACTATCTAAAATAGGTGTTGTTGATAACCAAAAAAGAGATATATATGGTAATAAAGAATTAGATAAGATTTTAATGGATGCTAGGTTTTATGAATCTCAAGAAGAAATAGCAAGAGCAATGAATGGGGAAACTAAAAATTCAGATAAAATTTCTAGTTTAAAAGGCTTGGATCATATGGTTAGGGTTATTACCAGTTACAATACTCAAATGTTGGTTGGTATAGACAATTTGTCAGAGATAGTACCAGGAACTGTAAAAGGGAAATTATCTAATGTGTTTGGTAAATGGTATGATAAAAAAGTAAAAGAGTTTAAAGATAAGGATACAAAGGAGTCATTAGAAGCTCTCAAAGGTTTTAAAAATATATTTGAAGATTTATCTAAAGTAGAAGTTATTCAATCTCGTGGCGATGTAAGACATGCAATAAGGGCAATGTATTGGGATGGTATATCGCAAGAAATGTTTAATGATTATTTGCGTGGAGCTCAAACTGGGAGTAAGTATGAATTTATGGATTTGGTAAGCAGAACATTTAAATATAATCAGCTTGCTGAATCTATGGGTGCAAAAAGAAAAGGTAGTTCAGACCTTATAAATATTATGAAAGATTCTATTGGTCATTTATTCAGTTCTGATCTAATTGATTCAATTGATTATTATAATAAAAAGGGAAAATTTGATGTAGTTGCTATTGGTGATGAGATATTAAAAGGTCTTCATGCTGACAGATTAGTAGAAGAAGGTCTTGATATAATGGGGAAAGACGAAAAAAAGAAAAGGGTCACTGATCCTAGAGATGTGGGTGGTGATATTTTTACAACTGCTAAAGGAAGTGTCTACGCTGTTGATGGAACAAGAACAACAAGAACTAAGGCTGCCAGAGATGAGCATCCAGGTGATTTCGGCTTAAAGGATAAGTCTACTGTTACTTTATACATGGAGCAAACTACAGCTCAAAATTTATTTGGTAAACCATTTGGAGCTATGAGTACGGCTAAAAAGAAAGCTCTTGGTTTTAATAAGTTAGGTATAACGTTAGATGGTAAAACTTATGGGGCAAAGTCTAAACCCACAAAAGGATTATTACCTGTAGAATTATGGAGAGATGCTGATGGAAATTTACAAAGCTATCATGTTGGTAATAAAATAATTGAAATTACTAAAGGTGCACAGCCTCATAGGACTGGACATCATGATCCTAAGACTATGACTGAACTGCATATTTCTGAACAGAGGAAAACTTTGGAAAAACAATTGAAGAGTTTGGTAAAAAGGTCTGCTGTAGATTCACAAACCTATTTGGGGACACATGCTGCTAGAGTACAATATTTGAATAAAGGCAGATATTTAGATGAAGGAGACATTCCTGACTCACATGCTACAGCAGGTGTAAAAAATGTTGCTTGGTTAAATGACCCAAAAGAAGGGACTATATTTTTAAAAACAAATATGATATATGATCCTAAGATAGCTGAAATAATGGATAAATTAGGAATTGATATACTTACAACTGAATCAGCTGCTAAGAAGTTTAATAAAAATGTAGCTGCTATTAAAGTAAAGGAAGTTGAAGGGTTAAAAACTCTTGAAGATATTCTGAATGCATCATCATCACTTGCAAATAGGAAATCTTTAGAGGTAGGGAAAAATCTTTCTTCATTAAGATTAGAAGATTTATTTATAGGTAAGTCAGAGGATAGAAAATCTCTTACTAGTATTACATATGCACTAACTGATTTTATGGATAATATTGCTTTCGCTTCACATTTAAATGAATTTGTTGGTTATGAAAAAAAGGTTGAAGGTCATATAGGAAAATTATCTCATTTATATAGAGGGGGTACTGGTGCTGAAGTAGTAGCTACTCAAATATTTAAAGAATTAAGAGATGAAGGAGCTATAGTTGATCAAAGTGCATCAGCGTTAACAGAGGCATTATTAAATTCTAAACTGCATCCTGACCAATCTGTTATTAGGGAAGATATAAAAACAGCTATGGTGAAAAGAATAGTTAATACGTTAAGAAAGCCATCAACACCTGGTTCATCATATTCTATATTAAAACCATATATTGAAGGTTCTTTACCTGTTTATACAAATGATGGTAAACAAATATTAATAGGTGGTAAAAAATTATCTGCGTTTGACGCTGAAACTCGAATAGAAAATTATGATGATGTTAGTTACATTGTTAATTATTATTCTAAGACATTGGGTTCAAGGGATTTACATTTAGCAAGAATAAAGGGTGGTAAGAAATGGGTAATAAAAGACCCTTATGGTGAAGTAAAAATTGAAGATGTACAGCATATAATAGATGGTATTTTAAAGAGAGAAAATTCTGGGAAATATAAGACACTTGGACAAATGCATAATGTCTTAAATAGTTATAATAATAGAAAAAAGACAAAAAATAAGATATGGCTTAGTTCTTTGTCATTAAGGATGCCTAATTTAGGAGCTGATGTTGCTATACATAAAGTAGAAGGATTTTATAGTAAAATAGAGGGTAATGTTGTTGGTATCAACATGATTGACCTGGCGACTATTCATCAAGCAGATTTTGATGTTGATGCTTTATTTAATTTACATGATGCTCCTGGTGAGGTTGTATTTGGAGCGGCTAAAATAAATAGTTTGGCTTTAGATGCACGCGTATATGAGTCTACAACACCAAGAATAGACCCATTTGGTAATGGTGCTAGTAATAGAAGAGCAGGTTCATCTTTAGATGATATAGATGGTATGTCAGGATATGTTGAGGATTATTATACAGCTCAAAAGAATTTTGGTATTATAAAGAGACTTTCTACTGGAGTTAGTGCTATTGCTAGATTGAAAGAAATAAGTTTTAATATGAATGGCGATCAAATACTTCCAATGAACACAAGTGAAGGAGCAAAATTTGGTCCTTGGATACAAAGATATAAGAATGTTTTGCAAAGTATTATTGATTCAACAAAGAAACCTAATGTTGTTTCATCTGAAAGTAGTGATAATCTTGTTAGATGGATATTGTTTGGTGAATCATTTGGTGAGATAGGTAAATCTGTTGAAGAGAATGCAAGTAAATATGGTGAAGAAAATTGGGAAGCATTTTTTACAGGAAAGACGAATAAGGGAGTTTTAAATAAACTTGATGTTGATCGTAGGTTTGTGTCTCAAGATGTTATTATGGAAGTAATTAGTACAATGTCTAGATCAACTAGATTTTTAAGTGATGTTTTTGATCCTTCAGGCAGGAGACCACCAAATGCTAATGAAATAGCTGGAATGCGATCAGAGTATTTACGATTTAGAAAAAATCCAAATCAACATGTTTTTGAGTCTTTATTAGCTAAGTATAGTTCTAGTGGTGAAAAGAATAAAGTAACAGAGCTTGTCAAAATGTTTTATGGGACTGACCAATCTCCTGCAAAATTAATTAATGAATATTATAAGAATAAAAAAGGTATTATTGGAACAACTGTATCTGTAATAAATATGAATTCTGAGAAAGGTAATGATGGTTTCTATAAATATTCAGGAACAGCTGCTAATAATGTAATAGAAAGATTTGTTCAAAATAAAGCTGAGATTTTAGGCTATGATAAAAAAATTAATAAGGATTATAGTGCTGAATTAGAGTCTGTAACTGGAATGTTAGATAACATAGAGACTTTTTCAGGGTTATTAGGTCATAATACTTATGAGAAATTTGTAGAACAATTGGAAGGTAAAGATGCTGATGAGGCTGTAACGGCGCAATTTACAAATATGTTACCAGATTCTGCTAATTACACTGCTAATCATGTGCAAAATTATTCTATACTTTATACAATTCTTGAAAGTAATAAAAGACAACTGCAAAAATCATTAATGAATGTAGGTAAATATAAGAGTGGTCTTACAACAAGAATGAATAGAAGATTAAGAATTATAGATTCAGTATTAGAATTTGTTAGACGTAAAGAAGATTCTTTATTTCAAGGATTAGAGACAGCTCATTACCTTGAAGGTAAAAAGGAGATAACTGACGTTCAGAGCCGTTTAAATAGTCATTTTAATACAGTAATTGTGAAAGGAGAAAGAAAATATAAGAATCTTACTAATAATATACAGTATGTTTATGTGGCAACTTCTACTAAAAGAGGTGTTCCAAGATTTAGAAAAGCTGGATATGTATTAGGTAGGAAAACCATGAAATTAGATAAAACTAAAAAATATATAATTTTAAAAAATCCTGTAAGATATTCTAATTTATCATCAAGTGAAACAGCTGATGGTTGGTCAATGTTTTTAATGACAGCTAGAGTAACGGCAGAAAGTATGCCTGGTCTTGGGAGGTCTGAGGAAGTAAGAAATAATTTTATAAGAGAATCTCAAAGACTACGTACGAATTTTTCAGATTTAGCAAGACATACATATGAAATGTCAAAAGAAAGCCCATATGCTGCTAAGAATTGGATGTTTGAAACAAAGATTGAAGATACATTGATTAGAGATTTTATGTTAAGGTTTAGAGGTAAAGAGTTTCATATCTTAGATGCAGATAGTCAAAATAAAGTAATTGCAAATTTAGCTTTATATTTAATGAAACCATCTCCTGTATTTGGGAATGTTACTAAAAGTAATAATGATAAAATAGCATTACCAACATATAAGATTAACAAAAGATTGACAAGAGCTGTCTTAAGATTTCTAAAAAATGAAGGTTCTGAATTTGGATTTGAAGGAGAAATATTTCATGAGTTAACTGCTGAGTGGGGAAGGAATTTCAGAAGGGTTATGTATAATGTAATCCCAGAGTCATCTGCATTTATTAGTAGTATTTACGATAAACCAAAGAAAACAATTAATTATAACTCACCAATGTTTCATATGATATATGAATTAGGATTAGGTTATAAAGGATTATATCATTCAGCTTTCTTGGAATTTACGAGATATGATATAGCTAGATATAAAGATAAGCCAAAAGAAGTTCGTGATGAAGATGGTGTATATAGTTTATTAACTGAATATGGTACTATGGCTGATGTTAAGGATCATATTGAATATTATAGAAACCCACGCAATTTAGATGGTGCAAGTGGTGCGTTTGGGTGCAGATGATGAGGAGGTTATCTAAATGAGTATATCGTATTGTGGCGGAGTCCCAGTAAAAGAGCAGATTGAAGATAAAGAAATGCGTAATATGCGTAAATTATTTAATGGTGAAGCAACTGTTGATATTGATGGGAAGAGTATTAAAATTGGAGATACAATAACAAGATCATATGGAAAAACAACTGGTGCAAGTGACCCTAGTATGGCTGAAAGATTATTTAAGGAAATAGTTGTTAATGAAACATATAAACATGCTATTGATGAATATGTAGGATTTACTGAAGGTGATTATAGGCGAATTAGAAACAGAATTATTAAAGAATCTAAAAAACTTGGCAACCCTAAACTTGGTATATTAGAAAAGTTATTTTTTGTTAAACGTGGGGTTATGGGCAAATTTGCTGTTACTAATTGGATGAATAAAAATATAAATTTAGTTACAAACTATGAAAGAACAAAATATGGTGAATATCTTCGTGGTAATATTCGTATATCAAGATTATTAAGGGCTGAAGCTTTAAAAAGAGGGCAGCCTAGATGGATACCTGGGATTAAAAATGAAAAAGATTTAAGGAAACTTGAAAATAAATTAATTCGTGAAATGTCTAATCCTGAAAGTGAGATAAATTTCGATAAAGTTAATAAGATTAAAAGGAAAATTCTAGGTGTTCTTGGTGAACAAGGGGATGGTGTTATGGCTGATCTTAGAGATTATCTCCAAACACCTAAAGAAGAGATATATGAAGTGTTAAGAGAAAAACCTGATAAATTTTCTAAGAATATTGTAGAAGCTGGTGAAATTACAAGAAAGTTATTAGATAGTATGGGCCATGTTCTTATTAAAGGGTTACGGTCATTTAAAGAAACACAATCGCTTGCATATCTAAATGTTCCAAACACCAAGGTTGGGACAATTGGTGCTGCAGTTAATGCTAAGTTAGCTAAAAAATTACAAAGAAACTTTTTAAAAATTGATGAAGAAATAAAAGCAATAGAAGAAGGAATGAAAGATGGGAACTATTTTCCTCATTATTTAACTGGAGCATTTGTTAAACTTGAAGGAATAATGGATAAAGCTTTAGCATCTAAAGACCCTGCAAAAAGAGCGGGTGAATATATGGATGAGATAGAGAATGTGTTTAGAAATATGAGAAATAATACGGGTGTTCCTAGTAGTGCTAAATTTAAAGGTACT
>NZER01000337.1 GCA_002690445.1 Candidatus Pacearchaeota archaeon | reverse complement strand
TTCAGGACAAAACACATGGAGGTGTGTATTTGATGAGAACAAAAAGAGTATTAAAAAAGATAGCAGCTCTTTCTACTGGTGCCGCAATGTTGGGCGCTACTATGACTGGAGCACTAGCTTTAAGCTATACCTTAGCAGACTACCCAGCACCGTTTATTTCTAATGGTGTATTTTCTGGAGTTTTAGCAGTTGGGTCAAACGCAGCAGCGTCAGACACAATTGGTCAATCTGTTATGTTGGCAGATTTACAAACCATGGCTGTTTCCCCAAGTGGAGGAACCACGGTAACAGTTACAGGCGGTGTTTCTGAAGATATTCCTTTAGGCGGAAATGTTTCAGACGGACAAACCTATACGATGGATCAAGAATTAGCAGACGACGATGTTGAAAGTTTATTAGATTCGACAATAACTTTCCAAGGTGCAGAATACGATATAGAAGAATTTCTAATACTAAACCAAGCAGGTAATGCTGTAAGTGTAGAAACTTCTTTAACAAGTAATGAAGATGACTACCAAACAGACGTTGTTATGGAAGTAGCCAGAGATTCTATAAAATACTATTATGCATTCTCTGAATCTATTACTGTAAATGAAACAACAAGTTCAGACCCTTTAGAAATTAAATTCTTGGGTAAAACTTTGAAAGTTACAGATATAGATGATTCTACCGAAGGTAAATTTACAGCTTATGTAGGATCTGAATTCTTCATGGATTCTGGAGACTCGGTAGTTGTAGATGGAAAAACTGTTAAATTGACAAGGGTCGGTTCCGCAGGTGCCATAGTTATAGATGTAGATGGTGTAACTGAAACAATTTCATCTGGTTCCACAAAAACAGTTAATGGAATTGAGATTGTTAACGATGAAACTTTCTACGATAGCAACAATCAAGCAGCTTCAGCCGCTAGTTTGATTATTGGTTCAGACGCACAAGAAACTTACAAAGATGGAGATGCTTATGCAGGAGAAGACAAAGACAATCCAGATTGGGTATGGAATGTTGGAAATATTAAAGAGACCACAGCTGCCACAACATCTTCCACCACTGGAGAATTTGCAGGACCTTATTTTGGTATTGAAAATGACTTCATCTACAATGATGATAGTGACAATCCTCCTAAAGTGGGAGAATGTCTAGACTTACCAAATGGTTACTTAAGTATCTGTATGGATAGCATGACAGTTTCAGACGATAACTATGCAACTTATTCTTTTGAATACGAAGATTCAGCAGATTTAAGTGATGCAGATGGAACTTTAACATCGGCCAAAACTCTTTATATCCATACACCACAATCTGAAGGTATAACTATCGAAAGAGACAAACTTGAAGCAAATGGTACAACAACATCTGACCTAAAAACAGACAAAGTTTGGTTATATACAGATATGGATACTGCAGGAGCATGGGAAGAATTAGGAGCTAATGCATCTGGTGTCGGTATTTTCTACAAAGATAACGACGATAACAAGGTTAAATTAGCAGGTGTAGCCATACAAGGAAATGAAAGTAGTGCAACAAGTGGTACTGGACAATGGGGACATATTAACTACGATAATACCAAAGATACAGACATGACAATGCATTTAGATTGGCAAGATGCAACTTTGGTTAATCTGACACTTGTTCCATTCCATAGTACAAACTTACCCGGCTATGATGACAATATAACATTGAGTTGGGGAATAAGTGCTGGAGCTATTAATTCTTTAGGTACATCTGCTTCTTCTGAACAAGCTGATGAGATCTATTGGGGCCTAGGATCTAAAGTCGGAGAAAAGACATTAGGTACAAAAGACGAAGATCACCGAACTATTTATGGTGTCATTATTAGAGATCCAAAAGCACATGGTTCTAGTGATGAAGTTGTCTTAGACATTCCAGGAGACCAAGTACAGACAAACGTTGTTATTAAGGGAACAACTGCCAAAACTAGCTCTAGTGGTGGATCTGTTGTAGTTAACCCAATACCTTCAAGTGCTGTAGCTTTATCTGAAGAAGTTGCAAGTGCAAGTGCACAAAACTTGGTTGTAATTGGTGGTCCAGCAGTAAATCCGTTGGCTAACAGTGTATTCGGTTTGGGCAGAACAGACTTTACACCAAACGAAGCTATGGTTAAACTTGCAGATAATGGTGCAAATGTTGCATTATTAGTAGCAGGTTATTCCGCTGTAGATACAAGAAATGCAGCAGAAGCAATAGTTGCAGGTAGATTATCTGGAATGAGCAAAGCCGAAGCCAAAGTAGTAAGTACAACACAAACTGTTGGAAGCTACACTGTAGAATAAGAAGGTTAATCCTTCTTTTTTTTCTTTTTTTCTTTTTTAATAACACTTTTAAGTTTTAAGCTCTTATTTAATACATGAAAAAAATACTTGTTGGTTGTCCCACATCAGATTATCATGAATACTCTTTAGAAGAATACGCAAAAGCCCTTAAAGCTTTAACATATCCTAATTTTGATATACTCTTAGTAGATAACTCTAAAGATGATAATTACAAAAAGAAGATAGAATCTTACAGCCTTCCAGTCATAAAAGGCCCTTGGTTTGAATCAGCCAGAGACCGTATAATCGCTTCTAGGAACATTTTAAGGCAAAAAGCCCTAGACGAAGGCTATGATTACTTCTTTAGTCTAGAACAAGATGTTTTACCTCCTCCAGACATCTTAGAAAACTTCCTCGAACATAAAAAGAGGATAATAACTGCGATTTATTTTAATACCCTCACAAAAGGAAAAGAAACAAGGTTCCTACCTTTGATTTGGACCAAAATAGACAAAGATCTTCGTTATATATTAAAACCTTCAGAATTAAATAAAGGCCTAAAACAAATAGCTATTTCAGGTCTTGGTTGTATTTTAATCCATAAAACAATCTTAAGTAAAGTGAAATTTAGATATGAACCTAAAGAATCTGCTTTTGATGATGTTTATTTCTCATTAGACTGCAAAAAAAATAAATTCTCCTTTTATGTAGATACAAATATTGTTTGCAAACACCTAATTAAAAATAGACCTTGGGATTGGAATGATATTAAGAATTAATAGTATAGACCTTTACCTTTTTTTTTGAAAAAACTTATTAAAAAACTCAAAAATAAAAGACTAATCACCATACTTAAATAAATCTTCCAATTACCTCCTATCTCTTTATCATTTTCAGAATTTTTATCTTTCCAAAAAGGCTCAATATTCGCTCCTTCATCCCACGATTCCAATCTTGTTAAAATAATCTTTCCTCTTTCTTTGTTAATCTGTACTAGTGCAATTGCGAGTTCTTTATTTCCATCTTTATCAAAATCTAACCCGACATCATATTTTTTATTGAGATTTATATAATTGGGATTATGTAAATCCCCTTCTAAAAAAAGAAAGACATCTGCTTCTATGGTTTGATCGTTAATCTCATCAATAATAATAGTATGATTATATCCTCCATATTCAAACAAAACCCTATCACTTTTCATAAGCCAAATGTCGAATTCTCCTTTCGCATCAAAGTCCAATTCAAAAGTACGCCCCATATCAGCACTAATTAATGGAATGAATAACAAGAAGATTAAGAAATAAATTTTTTTCATCATCAATTATACTAAAAAAGCCTATATAAATTTTTGTAGAATCTAGAATATATAATAAAAAAGAAAAAAATTAAGAGGATTATTTCCTCTTACTTACAAAGTAACCTATAACAACAATTGCTGCAATCACTAATAAAGCCCACCAGAGTCCAGATAATCCGCCTTTAGCTACAGGTGTCACATCTCCTCCTTCTGTAGGGGGTAATCCTCTAGCTTCTCTTTCTTCTTTCTTAATAGCTTCTGCACCGGCTTCTACCTTTTCAACAGTTATATCTGCTACACTATTCGCAATCGAATTCAATGTTACTTTCATATCACTAACACCATCGTTATTTACATCTACTTCTTTAGATTGTCCCACATTCAGTTGTACAGTTACCGGATCTGATGCAATTATCAAAGTCGCAGTTGTTGCAGTTACTTCATTGAATGTAATTGTATGTTTGGTAGCACCATCAAAGCTAAAGCTCTTTATTCTTCCTTGAGCCGCTTTTAATGTGGCTTTAGGACTGTCTGTGAAGTCTATATCAAAACTAACTGTAGAAGCACTACCACTACCTCCACCTCCTGATGAAGCAACACTTACTGTAAAGTGATTATCTGTATTGGTCGTAGCAGTCCTAGCATTCCCTACACTATCAATGACTTCACATTTAACAGAATAAGTACCAGGAGCACCTATTTCTGATCCACTAAAGGTCTTAGTGTTTGTATTTGTCCCGACAGTTACTTTTGTATAGGGCATTGTATCTCCATTTGGTTTGATCAATGTCCAGGTGTAACTAGCCACTCCACTAATCCCATCAGTTCCAGTACATACATATTCAATACTTTCGGATGTTGTGATTCCCCTATTAGAGGGAGTATTTAATGACACATCTGGAAGTCCTCCATCGATTGCAATCCTATAAGGTCCCATAAGTGCAGTATAGTTACCTGGTAAATTCTGATTAGTATCATGTCCCAAGTCAATCGATGCATTACCAACTCCGATATAAACTTCAACAGTATTTGTATCATTTCCAGCCATATCCATAGAAGTCTGATACCGGATTTTGTCTATAGGATTAATTAAGGTAACATTGTCTTCCATAGCTGTTTGATTAGTTTCTGTTAAATTTATTATCCTATCAAAATTATTAAAAATCCCATTTGCTCGAGCATCCATAGATCCTGTAGTGTTATAATATAAAAAAATCTCCGAATTATTTTCAGAGGTCACACTTGAAGGAAGAGGATATCCTGTCACTTCAAACTCGATAGTTATATTGGTTTGAGATAAAAAGCCTGTAGTACCTCCAAACACGGTATTTCCCCTAGCATCTTTAAAAGAAATGTTATGCAAACGAGCCATAGTATCATTCAACATTATACTAAAAGGCATTAAAGCTCCATTTACCGAAGATGTATCATTTAGATAAACTTCGTTGTTAAATGTATCATTCGCTACTATTGCAAAAGCAAGGCTAGAGTTTGCGTCACCATCTCCAAAATCCTCAACACTATTAGCAGGAATTGTCCATGTATATTTAATTGGGTGTGTATATTTACCATCTACCAAATTAGTTAAGCTACTATGTGTTACACTTGAAGGGGTTACTCTAACAGCATTTTGAGTAGCCGCATCTAATAAATCTTCATCCACACTAACTTCAGACCCATTATAGAATAACCACATTACATTTCCTGTATGAGGAGATAATTCGTGGAATGTAGCAGTCACTATCAAATCAGAATCACTAGCCAAATAAGTACCTGTATCAGTCCCATTAAATGAACCATTATTCCATGTAGTATTTCCATCACTAATATTTAATTCAACCATTGTCGGACCAACACCATCTACAAAAGCAGTTAAAACCGTATTATTCCCTCGTGTTACAACATCATCATTTACAGTGATATTAAATTCAGCACGATCTTCTATACTAGCTGTAGCAGTTACATTAAACCTGATTAAGATAGAACTATTCCCGCCTAATCCATTTAAAGCAGTTCCCCAAGTGTTATTATAACAATTTAATCGAGTAGTACTTAAATTAAGACAAGTCCAATCCCCAGTGTCACCATTCATAATGGTAACATTATTAAATGTTGCATTAGAAGTTCCAGTACAATCTTGACCCTCTTCTCCACTTCCTTCAGCATCACATGATTGATGGTAAGCATCAGTTTTACTCACCCAACCATCAAAAGTATAATTACCAACCCACGAAATTGTTATATTAGAAATATTAGTTATAGTACCTGCAAGCACAGTGATATTCACAATTTCACTCACACCACCTTTTGTAGTATTATCTATTCCAAAACCATCACCATAGATAGTCATATTTGCGGATCTTAACATATCAGCGCTATCGCTAGAGTTTATAATAGCATTACTTACACCGATTAAACCCACAAGAACAAGAAAACTGAATAATATAGAAACACCTACTTTTTTATCCATTATTTACACACCCCTTTATTTTTTTTATAATTCT
>NZER01000336.1 GCA_002690445.1 Candidatus Pacearchaeota archaeon | reverse complement strand
TGTCCTTGCATATCCTGCAATTCCAATAATGTTTGGAAATATCATGCAATGATTATACTACCAATAAGTAATATATTCAAGTATAATATTTGATTGGTTATAATATACTTCTCAGAGAGAGTATACCCCAATCAAATATTAATAATAATATCTAATATTATTACCAATCTAATAATAATGTACGGCTCTTTTAAGGCCCCTAGTAAGTCTCAAAAAAGATACTTCTTGACAAAACCTCGCTATTTCGGTATTATCCTTCGCATGAATTATTTCATAAAACTTCCAGGGGTGATGGTTTCAGACGTTGTCTCTGGGGAACTCAAAGATTGCGACTTAAAAACTTACGCTTATCTTGTTTCAAAAATAGGCAGCAAACAATCTATGTACATGCCTATTAGCAAAATGGCCATTGAATTAAACGTAAACAATAATACTATTAAGAGGAGTATCTTTAGGCTTGAGAAATCAAAATATATCTCAAGGAGAAGAACTAAAAATTTCAGCCAAACAAAAATTTTAAAGAGATAATGGATATTAGTTTTGTGATAATTACTGGGGGCAAAAAGCCCAAGCATATTGAAAGGCTTTTATCCAGCATCAAGAAACAGGACATTAAGAATTGCGAGTCAATAATCGTGGGAGCTACAGAAAATTTGTCTATAGATCTCTTCTCGTTAGGACTGTCCTCTCCCAAGTCTAATGTGATAAAAACTATTGAAAAAAAACAAGCCGCACAAAAGGGAGAGTTGGGTGTCATGAGAAATGCTGGCTGCAAGGAGGCTAAGTTTGACAATATAGTTATCCTTGACGACGACCTACTTTTGACAGAAGAGTGGTACAAGAATCTGCTTAACTTTAAAGAAGAGTACGATATACTGACGTGCCAAGTCAGAGTTCCCGATGGGGGAAGGTACTGGGACCATGCGTGCTATCAAAGCCCCAAGAATGGACATATAACCCTAGAAGCGGACCAGCAGGACGATTACCTCTACATGTCTGGAGGATGTTCATGGTTAATGAAAAAACATGTTTTCGACAAAATCCAGTACGATTCTTCCGAAATCTACAACATGAGCAATTTAAAAGATTATGCAGAAGGCAAACACAACGAGGATACGTATTTTGCGCAAAGGTGCAGGCATTCTGGGTTTAAAATTAAGCATAACCACAGCTCAGTGTCTTTCCACGATGACCCAACTTATACCAATCTTGGCCGCTACGCCAGAAGAAGAGAGAACGGAAGAACGCAAGAATGGGTAAAGTCAATGGATTTAGATTTTCCGCCAGAAGTTATTGTCCAGTTTAGCGCCGCCTTATATAATTCTAACTTTCCCGCGGAAGCCGCAGACGTGCTAAGAATGGGACTGCGCAGGCACATTAAAAACCAAACCCTAGAGGAAAACTGGAAGAAACTATCAGATGCACACGGAGGAGAGTTGTCTGACGCAAGGTGGTCCATGGACGGTGATCCACTATTTCTCAAAACAATTAACTGGGCAGAAGAATGAGCGATACAATTCAAAGCTTATGGATAGGAGATAAGATTTCTAATGTTGAAAAACTTTGTATAAACTCTTACATTAAAAACGGTCACGACTTCCACTTGTATACCTACGGAGCTGTAGACGGTGTCCCTGAGAACTGCGAAGTCAAAGACGCAAAGGAAATCCTTCCCCAGGAAGATGTTTTTGCGTACAATGTCGGTATAGGCAAAGGAAGCTACTCTGCATTTTCAAACTATTTTCGATACAAGCTCTTAGGCCTCAAAGGAGGCTGGTGGACAGATACAGATATCGTTTGCTTAAAAAAAATAGACATAAAGGACGACTTTGTTTTTGCTAGCGAAAAAACGGCAGACGGCAAATCGCATATTACGTCTGGCCTCATTAAAACCCCAGCGGGCAGTGAGTTTTGTAAGTATTGCTACAGCTTCTGCGAAGACCAAGATAAAGAAACCTTAGCATGGGGAACAGTTGGGCCTAAGCTAGTGAGCAAAGCGGCAAACGCTCTCAGCTTATCAGACTTTACGAGACCTTGGCGTCTTTTTAACCCAATAGGCTTCGAGCAAGTCGGAATGTTATTCGACGAAACTTTCGGCGACATGGATTTATCAGACAGTTATACCATACATTTATGGAATGAGATGTGGCGAAGATACAACTTAGACAAAGATAAAAAATACGACCCGAATTGCTTGTTTGAAAAATTAAAGAAAAAATATTTATGAAAATAGCCTATATCTGCGATAAGGAACACTATTTAAAAAAAATGTCCAGAGTGCGCTTTCATTCCATGGAGGCTATAGAAAGAATGTCCACCTTTTATTGGGGCGGACCAAACTGGGAAAACTGGGACAACAATAAAACCGTCGACGGAAATCTCGAAGCAAATAATTTCACCCCAGACTTAATCGTAGGATACAAACCCCTAGAGACTAAAGGCTTTGCAGATTCGAAATTTACAAAATGTCTCAGGTACAATGAGATGTATGATGATGAGTGGACCTTAAGTGAAATAAACAAGTCAGCTGTAGATATTGTTGTTTGCCATCACAAGAATGACTGGGAAGAGTGGAAAGATAGAAAACTCCATAAGCCAGTTGATTTTATTAATATTCCCCATTGCGCAGACAGGTCGGTCTTTAAAGATTATAAATTACCCAAGGCTCACGATGTTTTATTGGTTGGAGCCATTAATGTGGCCACAAAGCTTGGACAACATTACCCACTAAGGCAAAAAATGTTAGATGTCCTCGCTGAAATGTCAGATGATTACAAAGTCGGGGTATTCCAACACCCAGGTTACATCTTAGGAGACGCCCACAAAAACGCTTATGCAGTTGATTTTGCCAAAGCAATTAATTCTTCCAGAATATGTGTGACATGTTCAGGGATGCCTAAAAGCAGATTTGGAAAATACGTGGAAATACCCGCCTGCAGGACAGCTATCGCAGCAGACATTCCCGACGAAGAACAAGAAACTTTTAAAAAATTTATTATTGAAATAAATGTCAACGATTCGAATATTACAATCATAAATAAGCTTAAAAAATACTTAGACGACGAAGAAGAGTTAAAGAAAACCACGGACAGGGGCTGGCTTTTAATGAAAAAATACACACAAGATTGGTATGCTTCAGTTTTTATAGAAAAAATAAGTAAAATATTATCCAAAAGATGAATAAAAGTATTAAAAATATTTTAGACAAAGGGACGGATATATTTAATCCCCAAGCCAAGATAATTGCTAACGCTGACAGAGCTCTCGAATTCCTACAAACTGGCAACACTTCTCCAGTTTTAGTAGAGATTGACCCCAGTAACACCTGCAACCATGCCTGCTATTTTTGTATTTCGTCTTACATACATCTCCCAGAGTCAAAAGACTTAGAAACTTTTGATAGGTCGGTTATGCCTAGAGATATCCTTATGAGCGCTTGTGAGGACTTTGTGGACATGAATGTCAGAGCCGTAAACTGGACTGGTGGAGGCGAACCAACCATAAACAGACACATTAAAGAAGCAATAACTTTCTTAGGCAGGCATAAAATGAAAATGGGAATGTTTACAAATGGGACATTATTAGATAAATGGGACTTGTTTGACACACTAGTTGACAATATGACCTGGGTTAGGTTTTCCGTCGACTCGGGAACAAAAGAGACCTATGAGTCTATTAGGCGCCCGAAAAAGAACACTGGTTGGGATAAAATGATTTCCAACTTAAAGAAGCTTATAGAAACCAACAATAGAAAAGGTAAAAAAATAGACATAGGAGTCGGTTTTGTCATAACGCCAGATACGTACAAAGAAATAGTGGATTACGCCAAAAACTTTAAAGACCTAGGACTTGATTATTGTCAATTTAAACCAGAAATAGTTAATAGAGAAAGAGAGGGCGGACAACAGAGAAGTGTCGATTTTTGGAATAACGAAGTTGAACCATTACTCCGAGAGGCTAAAAATATATTAGGGGATTTATTTCAAATTAACGGCTACAAGCTTACCGACTTAGAGCAAGACCCGACGCTCTATGGTAGGACTTATAAAAAATGTTTAGGCTCTCAAATTTCACCGTGCGTTGGAGCAGATGGCCACGTTTACGTTTGTACAAACCATAGAGGCTATAAAAGATATAGCTATGGATCTCTATATAAAAAAAGATTCAAGGAAATCTGGAACGACCTAAAAACCAGAGAGGCTATAATGAACACGATAAACAACGTAGAATGTTTTTCTAAATGCACCCAGCTTTGCAAGCCACACGAAAGCAATAAGATTATGTGGGAATTGCACAACTCCGTCAACAGCAAGGAAGACAAAGACGAGCTATTACTTGCTCAAGAAGAAATCAGAAAAAGCATAAAGCACCCAGAATTTATCTAGTTTTATGAAAATACTAATAACAGGCGGTGCGGGATTCATTGGATTTAACTGCGCCCTAATTTTAAAAGAAAGAGGATATGAAAACATCCATATATTTGATAATTTTGAGAAAGGTTGGAGGCCAGAACTAGAGAGATTCACTACGGTCCATCGCGGAGACCTGTCAAAAGCAGAAGGCCTCGAGAGATGCCTCAAGTCAGAAGTTTTTGACGGCATCTTGCACTTTGGAGGTCAAACCGCGGTTACCCTATCAGTCAAAAACCCCAGGAGGGACTTTGAAACAAACGCCCTCGGAACATTTAACCTACTAGAGATTGTGAGGAAAATTTGCCCCGAGACTAAAATAATTTATTCTTCTTCAAATAAAGTTTACGGAACACTAAGGAATCAAAAAATATCAGAAGGCAGCACTCGATACGAACTTGCCGAAAGCCCAAGCGGAATCAAAAGCTGTGAGCCATTAGACTTTCACTCGCCATACGGCTGCAGTAAAGGAGCTGCAGACCAATACGCTATAGATTATTCAAGGATTTTTGGGTTAAAAACTTTCACACTTAGGCAAAGCTGTGTTTATGGCTCGCACCAAAGCGGCACAGAAGACCAAGGTTGGATTGCTTGGTTTATACAATCTTTTCTAAATAAATCCCCATTAACAATTTATGGAAACGGCAAACAAGTAAGAGACATACTACACGTTACAGATCTTGTAGACTTATGCGAGAGGATACTAAAGTCTGACGTGCTTGCTGGCGCTTACAATGTAGGCGGCGGCGCAGAAAATTCAATTTCCCTATTAGAGATGTTAGATTTTCTAAGACAAAATATTTGTGAGAAAGAGGTTGTCTTCTCAGAAGAAAGGCCTGGAGATCAAAGGGTTTTTTATAGCGACAATACAAAACTTAAAGAAGACTTTAAATGGGAGCCTAAAATGCAAAAACACCAAGGGCTCAAACAAACAATAGACTTTTTATCAAACACCACGCAATGAAAGATTTACCCAAGGTTACCTTTGGACTAGTGAACTGCAATAGGCTCTTTTATTTAAAAAGCTGCCTTGAGTCCCTAATGCACTGCACAGAGGACTATTCCAATAAAGAAATATTCGTAGTTGACAATGCCTCGACAGAAATCGGCACCAGTGAATATTTGCAAGAACTAAAAGACCGAGGAGTCTCAGTTCACCAAGAAAAAGAAAGAAACCCTTCTAATGAGTTTGCCAAAGGACTAAACACTATATGCGAAAAAGCAAGTGGAGACTTTATTGCTCCGCTCCAGTCAGATATGCAGTTTTTTGTAAAAGGAGGGTGGCTTAAAAACTATATAAAGTTTTTTCAGAAAAATTCAGAGCATACAGGCAGCATGAGTTTTGATGCGCAAAGAACAATCAGACTAAATAGGGAAAATTATCTATTTCCGCAGAATCAAACAAAATTTAAATTTATACACAATAACGCCCATCATCCAATAAGCGGCGCTGGCGAGGCCTTGTACAGCAGACAAATGCTTGAGAAAATGTACCCGTGGAACATAGACAACCTAAACCACGAAGGAGGCGGCGACTCAGAAACAAAAATGCTAAAAAAGATAGATAAAATATTAGGCGAGAAAAAGGCAACCACGTATTTAGCGATGCCTGTTTTCCCAGTTTCTGCTGCAATATATACTGACCCCAGGGGCACAAACGCTAGAGTAAGAGGCGATAAAAGATACGGCGAATACTGGCCCCCAAAAGATTCGTATAAATATTACAAAATCTGGAACTATAAGAAAGTGCTAGAACTTTCAAAGGAACGAGATGTTCCATTTGGTATTGAATTTGCGGCAGAACCGATCGGCTGGAACAAACCTCTCGACTCTTACGGAAATTGGCTTAAAAACCCGATTAGGCCAGAAGATTGCAGCAAAGATGATTATAAAATGATAGATTAAAATATTATGTGGCATGACGACTTATGTGAATACTATAATGTTTCATCGGAAGAAGCAGAAGAGCTTTCTGCAAGAAAAAAAGGCAGAAAACCGTCCTTACCAGGATCTGCAACCTGTAAACCCGTCTCAGGTTTAACTTTTGAGGAGATCTGGGAAAGTAAACCCAGGGAAACAACAGCCCAAATCTTTGAATTTTACAAAGACATCGGGGCGTGGTCTTCTTTTCGCCAATGCAAATACCACGAACACGGAACTGCATACAATACTGGCCTCTTGACATTACAACAATTAGCTATTAATAACTTTAACAAAGACGTAAAAGTATTGGAATACGGAGCGGGCGTTTCTCCAATTTCTTGCTGGTTATACGATAACGCTAAAAACTATAATTTTGATTTTTTTATCAACGATGTTCCTAGCGAACACCTAACCTTCGGAGAATGGAGGCTTAAAAAACGCGGCGCAAAAGTATTTAAGTACGAAATAGAACCAGATAAATTTCCAAGCTACGGAGATATAAAGTTTGATTTTATCTTTATGCTTGACGTGTTAGAACACTTAAATGACCCACACCAAGCCATTCAAGAGATCATAAAATATTCAGAAAACAATAAAACCTTTTTCTTTGAAACATGGGTAGACCACAACGAAGAACAACAAGGCACTTATTGCGATCTAGACAGAGATAAAGAAAAAACCAAAAACTTAATTCAAAAAAACTTTTCCTTAATTCTTAACGCGGACGGAATGAGAGTATGGAGGAAATGCCCATGGGATTAGGCGGACACTTAACTTGGACTGCCGTAGCGGCTGCAGTTAGAAAGGAAAAACAACTTCCAGTTCTACCAATAGAGAACAACTCTATTTGCGAATTTAGTCCTATTTTTAAGAATAATAGTAATTTTACCTTCAACCCTGATAAAGACTATTATAAAATCAACATAAGCGACCCACGCTTGCATTATCTCGTTGACCATGGCGATAAAGTTTCATTTACAACTAGCCAGCACGTTATAGAGCATATCTGTCAAAATTTAAACCTCAAAGACTTCAAGCTTGAATGTGAGCTTTATTTAACCAAATCTGAGCAAGAGCGAGCGGAGAAGATAGCTTCAAATTTACCAGCAAAATATATATGCATAGAGCCCTATTCAAAGATGAGTTGGTCGCAGGGCAGAGAATATCCCTTTTCAAAATGGCAAAACGTAGTTAACAGCCTTAAAGACAGATTTTCTTTTGTCCAAGTTGGAAAAGGAGGACAAAGACCTTTAGAAAACGCCATAGATTTAAGCGGCAAGCTCTCCTTCAGAGAGTGTTTGCATATATTAAAAAGAGCATCTTTGTTGCTCGCATCGGAGGGCGGTATAGTTCATCTAGCCAATGCTGCTGACACCAAGTCCATCGTGATTTTTACTAGTTTTCATGTTTATCCCTCTACGTTTCATTATAAAGAAAATACGATGATTGACATTTCCTTATACAGAAACAAAATCGGAGGATATAAAAACCATTCTCTTTTTAGCGAGGAGCGCAAGTCACACAACGAGCGGCAAATTATTGAAGCTGTTTTAAAAGAAATCGACGAATGAAAGTTTATATTTCCTTTAAAACAACGGACGCCCCGCACGGAGGCGGTAATCAGTTTTTAAAGTGCCTTAAAAACCAATTTATTAAACAAGGCGCCTTGACCTTAGACCCTGCACAAGCGGACGTCATCTTATACAACGGCCACCATGAAACCCCAAACACCATCGCATTAAAAAACCAATTCCCAAATAAAAAATTCATTCACAGAATGGATGGGCTACAAAAACTCTACAACGAACCAAACGACATCAGACAAGACTTAGCGATTAATTTTAATAAAATTTCAGATGGTACAATTTTCCAAAGCCATTGGTCTCGAGAAAAATTTAAAGAATACAATTTTACACCAAGCAAATCAACAGTGATTCACAATTGTGCAGATCCAGAAATTTTCTCTCCAAAACAAAAAAAGGCTAGCAACTCAAAAACAAGACTCTTATGTACAAGTTGGTCAAAAAATATCAACAAAGGCTTTAACTTTTACAGCCTCATCGACCAGTCCTTAGATTTTAACAAATTTGATTTTACTTTTATAGGCAATAAGCCAGAAAATATTCATTATGAAAACATAAAATGCCTGCCACCTAAAACAACAGTAGAAATCGCAGACTTTTTTAAAAAAGTAGACGTTTTTGTTTCCGCTACAATTCACGACTGTTGTTCAAACTCTATTATTGAAGCACTGTCTTCTGGAGTCCCAGTTTTAGCTAAAAACAGTGGAGGCAATCCAGAGCTCGTCAAACAAGGAGGCGGGACATTTAACGAATTGGAGGATTTCCTATCTTCGCTTGAAAAAATTGCATCAAACATTGATTTTTACAGTGATAATATTAATATTAAAGACATAAGGGAGGTAGCGCAAGATTACATAAAATTTTTTAAATGTATTTAGTTAATATTAGCATAGATGATGTTTCTCCGCATGCGCAATCGTCAACGAAGGTGTTAGATAAGTGTTATGAACTTATCGATGTGTTTCCCAGCATTAAGTTTACGCTTTTTATACCTTGTGCGTACTGGAGAACAGTATATGGTAATTTTTCGCAAAGACTTACAAATACCGAAGAACCCCTTTTACTTAACAACTTCCCTGATTTTTGTGATGAAATTATTAAGCTAAATCCCGAAAATTTCGAAATTGGATTTCACGGATATTTTCATGGTATTCCTAAGAAAAGCAATAACGACGAATTTAAATATTTAAGCTATGATGACGCAACTGCAATTATTGGGGCGATGCGCGAAATGGCAGAAGTAACAAAAATACCATTTAAAAATATATTGCGCCCCCCAGCATGGAGAATGTCACCAGATTCAATAAAAGCATGCGCGGATAACGGAATAGAGATACTAGCCCTTTCTCCAGATAAATATAGCGATGGATCATTAGATTATAAAGGAGAAGACAAAAAATTTAAAAATGTAGTTTACTATAACTGTTGCCCACCATCTAAAGAATTAAAATTTTACGATAAAACAGAAATAGTTTATCATGCCTGTGAATGGGACTCAAATTTTTTAAACGAAAAACTCAAAGATGACCTAGTAAAGTTTCTTGACAGCAAGAAAGAAAATATAAAATTTGCTTTCATGAAAGACTTATTATGAAAGATTTAATTAAAACCATACCAATCACAGCATCGTCTATAGTAATAGATATTGGCGCCAACGAAGGCCAGGAAATTGAGGCCCTATTGCCGACAGGCTGCGAGATACACTCTTTTGAGCCCCACCCCATGTTTTTTAAAGAGCTTTACGAAAAGTACGCGCCCCTGTCTAATATTCACTTAAATCAGTCGGCAGCATGGAAATCAAATGGCAAAATGACACTTTACTATAAAAGAGGAGCTTTAGCTAGAAATGGCGGTGCGTCACTAATTAAAGACAAGACGAATCTCGACCTAAACCTCAATGTTGAAGTTGAATGCATTGATATAGCGAAATACATAAGCGACCTAAACAGAGAGATTGACTTACTCAAGATAGACGCAGAAGGCGCGGAATATGAAATACTCAATCACTTATTTGAAACTGGCGCATTTCAAAAAATTAAAAACACATACTTCGAAGATCACTCAAGAAAAATTCACTCCCCCGAGTGGTGCGCGCGAACAGAGGCTGTTCTTTTAAAATACAAAAAAAACAACACAGCTCTTAATAATTGGCATGGGTAGATCAGATTTACATGTTTTCAATTTTTATAACAAAAAAATAAAACCCAAAGGCAGAACCGCGTTACTGGGTTTTAATAAAAACAATGTTTACCAAGGGGACCTATACGACCTAAGCTTAAAAAACTGGAGCATAAACTCAGACTGGAGTTTAAAAACAAAATATGACACCATAATCTGCACTAGATGCGCCTATTTTTCAAAAGATCCCTGGGATTTTATAGAAAAATGCCACGAGAACCTAAACCCAAACGGGATTTTATATGTCGACTGGGGGCTCGGAGATCATTGGAGGTTCGAAAATTATAAAATAGGGTG
This sequence comes from Candidatus Pacearchaeota archaeon, assembly GCA_002690445.1. The sequence goes on along the minus strand of NZER01000336.1, from coordinate 286 downwards.
GGTTAAAAATGGTGAACAAGAGCATGCCTATAAAAATGATAATTTTTTATGGTCCACAGTTTGGGACGAGCAATTTTTAGAACACGAACAATATAAAACCTTCTGCAATAACGTAACAAAGCTTGGCTATAAAGATGTGCAAGAAGCAATACGGCAGGAGGTTCCCAGCATTTTAACTTTAGAATTTGTTAGGCTTTTTTTTAATTGTGAATATGAGATTTTATCTTTATGGGAAGATAGCCCACAACTTTATATTTTACTAAAATGTATAAAAAAATGAATTTTT
>NZER01000335.1 GCA_002690445.1 Candidatus Pacearchaeota archaeon | reverse complement strand
TAAAGAAAACAATGTAGGGTATAGTGAAACTCCAAGTCAACATAAATCTTTTAATATAATAAAATTAGATAATGGACATTTTGCAGCTCAACCTAATAATAGAGTTTTGTTTTATGATAAATCATTAACACCTAGTAAACCAAGAAGACCAGATTATAAAGTATCTACTAGAGAGTATAGTGTAGATAATGTAAGTAAATGGACAGCAGGTGATAGTGATAACCACCATTATGAGTTAACAGAATCAGAAAGATTACAAGACGAATTAGAACCGATAGATAACGATAGTAGATTTCTTAAACCAAATTATGATTCACACAAACATTACAAACAAAAAAATGATTAGAAGTGTATTTAATACAGAAAAGAATTTAGACTTTACAAAACAACCTATGTTTTTTGGTAAGAGTTTACAAGTACAAAGATATGATAATATGAAGTATCCTATATTTGATAAACTTTGTCAAAGACAATTAGGTTATTTTTGGAGACCTGAAGAAATATCTTTGCAAAAAGATATGGCAGATTATAAAGTTTTATCTGAACAAGGTAAATTTATATTTACATCTAATTTAAAATATCAAACAATGATGGATAGTGTGCAAGGACGAGGTCCTTGTTTGGCATTTTTACCATTTGTATCTATACCTGAATTAGAAAGTTGTATAATCGCTTGGGACTTTATGGAAAGTATTCATAGTCGCTCTTATACATACATTATTAAGAATTTATATTCCGACCCTAGTGAAGTTTTTGATACTATTATTACAGATGAAAAGATTGAAAGTAGGGCAAATAGTATTACACAAACGTATGATGATTTAATGCATTTAGGTTATAAATGGACATTAAAACCTGATAGTGTTGATATGTATGAGTTAAAAAAGAAATTATATTTAACGTTAATGACAGTTAATATATTAGAAGGTTTAAGATTTTATGTTTCTTTTGCTTGTTCATTTGCTTTTGGTGAATTAAAAATGTTAGAAGGTTCTGCTAAAATACTTTCATTAATTGCAAGGGATGAAAGTTTACATTTGTTAATAACACAAAGAATACTTAACAACTATCGTGAATTAGAACACGATAAAACTATGAACAAAGTGATGAGAGATACAGAAAAAGAAGTTTATAAAATGTATGAACACGGAGTAGGACAAGAGAAACGTTGGGCAACCCATTTATTTTCAAAAGGTTCTATGATAGGTTTATCAGAAAAATTATTACACCAATATGTAGAGTATATGGCAAATCGTAGAATGAAAGCAATTGGATTAGACCCACAATATGACCAAAAGACAAATCCATTGCCTTGGGCAGACCATTGGTTAAATAGTAGGTCATTACAAAATGCACCACAAGAAACAGAAATTGAAAGTTATGTTATAGGCGGAATTAAACAAGATGTTCAAAAGGATCAATTTAAGAAATTTAAATTATAATTGAATATATTTTTATGGATGATGATGAGTTAACTAAAAAATATAAAAGGCATTGTGCTAATTGTAATACAAAATTTTCTATTATCTATGATGAAGATAAAACGGAACAACGAGTGACAGTGTGCCCATTTTGTAGTTATGAATTAGAAGATGAACTAGATGAACAAGAAGAAGAGGTAAATGAAAATGAAGATGAACCAAGTTGGGATTGATTATAGTATGACAAGTCCTGCAATATGTGTAACAGATGACTTTATATTTGAACATAGTCGTTTTTATTTTCTTACTAATAAGAAGAAACATTTAGGTATATTTGGTAATATAAATGGTTCTGAACATCAACCATATACAGACCCTATCCAAAGATTTACTCAAATTTCTGATTGGGTTTTAAAAGTTTTACGCTTATATCACCCAGGAGACCATACTGTTGGCATTGGACCATCAATAGCAATTGAAAACTATTCATATGGTTCTAAAGGTAGAGCATTATTTCAAATAGCAGAAAATTGTGGTATACTTAAATATAGATTATCAGAACAAAAATGGAGTTATAATGTTATTGTACCAAGTGTTGTTAAGAAACTTGCTACAGGTAAAGGTAATGCAGATAAAGAAATGATGTATGAACAATTTAGTAAAGATACAAAAACAAATTTAAAGAAGTTATTAGATACAGAAAAGGCAGGCAATCCAGTATCAGATATAGTTGATAGCTGGTATATAGCAAAGGCAAATTATGGGACCATTTAAAATTTTAATATTAGCATATCTAATTGGTATGGATCCAGTTGCAACGCAACAAACGTTTCAAATGGAAGGGTATTATCCAACTATGGAAGCGTGTAAGGAAGAATTACTTAAACAAAAACCTGATAGAAGATATGAAGTGATGAATGAGTTTGTTATAGATGGAGATTTTAAATGGGATTGGTTAGTTGCAGGATGTAAAAATGATGATACAGGAGAAGTATTTAAACTATATCCAACATATCCAAAAGGTAAACCAGATGAATTACAAGGCATTGATTTAGAACTTGATGAGATACATATATGATATACAATAGGAGATTCTTACGAGCAAAAAAACATATTACGTGCCAGCATTCACCTTTAAAACATATTGCACCTAAAGTAGAATTAGTAAGTGTAAATGATTTGATGTTAACTGCTAATCTTAATTGGATGAAAAAAAGATATCCAAATTTTAAAGATAGTATTGAAGGTGCAGGTATGATATATCCAATTATCTATACTGACCTAGAACATTATTGGTTAAAAGAAAAAAGATGGCCTAAAGATAAAGATGGCAACTGTATACCTGGACTTGCAGTACATACAGGTAATAAAAGAGTTTATTGGGCAAAAAGATATGGGTATACTCATATTGAAGGATATTATGTAGAGAATATAGAAGAACAAAAGGCTATTGTTAAGCAAACATTTATATCAAAGGAATCATACCCAAATGTATAAACCATTACCAGATGGATTAATAATTAAAAAATCTTCTATAGAAGGTCAAGGATTATTTACAACAAAGTTTATTGAGAAAGATGTAAAGTTAGGTTTATCTCACGTACTTGTTGATGGAGAAATTATAAGAACACCGTTAGGTGGGTTTGTTAATCATAGTGATAAACCAAATTGTATAAAGATAAAAGGAGTCCTAGGACTTAAAGAGGTTGAACAATATAATAAGTATTTTTTATATACTTCACGACCTGTAAAGGCGTGGGAAGAATTAACAGTTAAATATACTTTTTATAAAATAGAGAATGAAAATGTTAAAAATAGTTAGTTTAGGAACTTCTAATGCGATATCTGCTATTGAACACTCAATAAAGCATTGGGGTAAGAAAGAAAATTTATCACTTCATAGAATTTTTAAATATCCAGTAAGTAAACTTTTATCTGAAGAAGATGTTGTAAGAATTATAAATTGTGACGCTTATTTGGTTGATGGAACTTGGGGCAGTACAAGTCCTAAAAGACAAAAATATAAAACAGCTGATTTAGAAAAAGATAAGTTTGGAAAAGTTATAGATTTTAATAGATTTGCTTGGATGGAATATATTAACCTCAAAGCTAGTAGTCTATCAAAAAAATATAGAAAACCATTATTAGTTACTGAAAGTGCAACATTAAGTAGAATTAAATGTAATTACATAGACACTTGGTATAAAAAAACAGGTCCAAGATATTACCGTATGGGAAAAAATCAATGGACATATGGAAAAACTAAATGGTGTAAACCTCTAAATTTCCAAAGATTAAATAATATGATTATGTTGACACACAGATATAATCCAGACGTAACCCTAGATAATATATACAATCATAAATGGAAAAATAATAAAGATGGTGCAGTTTTAATTGTGCCTGGTTTAGAACACGACCCAACATCTTCTATGCCTGTAACTGAATTTATTAAAACTACTGTTGAAAAAGTTAGAAAAGCAACTACAAGAAAAATTTTAGTTAAACCACACCCACATAGTAAAATTGTAATTGAAGATTTAGTGGAAGATGTTGAAGTTGTGGATAGAGATGTAACTTTAAATTCTATTATAGATAGGGTTTATTGTGGGGTGTTAGGAGAAAGTACAAGTATTTTTCAACTCATTAATTTAGGAATACCTTGTATTACTTCAAAATATAATTTTGGAGTTGAATTAGAAAATACTAATATTGATAAGATAGAAGATTTATATTATGCTGAACCTGAAGAAGTTTTAGAATGGTATAAAATGGTATCTTATACAGAATTTACTCTCCAAGAATTTGATTCAGATATGATTTTTCATTATATAAAGGAATTGATACAATGAAGTCAGCATTGATTACAGGTATCACAGGTCAAGATGGTGGATATCTTGCTAAATTATTATTAGAGAAAGGGTACAAAGTATATGGTGCTCAAAGACGAAATACAGGCAAAAGATATTGGCGATTAGATGAATTAGGTATTAGAAATGATATTGAACTAGTTGATATAGATTTAACTGAACCTTATAATATATCAAAATTATTAGTTAAAACTCAACCAGATGAATTTTATAATTTGGCTGCTCAATCATTTGTAGCATTGTCATTTGAACAACCACAAGTTACTACACTTACAAACTCAATAGGAGTTTTAAATATATTAGAAGCGATTAAAGATGTAAATCCTAAAATTAAATTTTATCAAGCTTCTACTAGTGAAATGTTTGGTAAGGTTACTGAAACACCACAAAAAGAAACTACTAGATTTTATCCTAGAAGTCCTTATGGTGTTGCAAAAGCATATTCACATTATATGGTTGTTAATTATAGAGAGGCATACAATTTATTTGTTTGTTCAGGTATATTATTTAACCACGAAAGTCCTATGAGAGGTGAAGAATTTGTAACTAGAAAGATAACAAAAGGATTAGTAGAATGGTCACGGACAGGTAAAGTTTTAGAATTAGGTAATTTAGAAAGTTTTAGAGATTGGGGACACGCTGAAGATTATGTTGAAGCAATGTGGTTGATGTTGCAACAAGATAAAGCTGAAGATTATGTTATTGCTACTGGTAAGACATATCAGGTTAAAGAATTTATACTTAAATGTTTAGATTATTTAAAGATAAAATATCAGGTAAATGGTCACGAAATAATAGACGAACATAGTAAAAAATTTATTATTAAAACAAATCCTAAATTTTTTAGACCTACAGATGTAGATTTATTAGTAGGTGACAATACAAAAGCAAAAACAAAATTAGGATGGAAACCTAAGCATACCATAGATAGTTTAGTTAAAGATATGATGAGTGCTGATATGAAAAGAGAAGGATGAAAAAGATTTTTGTTACAACTTATAATAAAAAATTGTATGACCAGTATGCTCATCAATTGATTACAACATATTTGGCAACACAACAAACATTGCCTATGTATGTTTTTGTTGAAGATGACCCAAAGAGTTATCCTCAAATAAACAATGTACATTATCATAATTTGTTTGAATTTGAACCAGAGTGTAAAAAATTTATAGAAAGAAATAAACATAGAAAAGTAAATAATTTTTTTGAAGACGCAATAAGATTTAGTTATAAAGTATTTGCTCAATCAACAGCAAAAAAATATGGAGAAAAAGTTTATTATATAGATAGTGATTGTATTTTTACGAAACAGATACCTGATAAATGGTTTGACGATTGTTTACCAGATAATATATTTTTATCGTTTTATGGTAGACCTAAACAATATACAGAAGCAGGTTTTGTAGCATTTAATAATACACGAAAGGTATCATTACAATTTTTTAAAGACTATAAAGATTTTTATGTTAAAGATACAGTATATAATATACAAAGAAGCGGAAAGAATTTTTGGACAGATTGTCATACATTGGACAGTACTAGACAATTGTATCAAGATAATCCTGAATATAGTGAACGAACACTAGGTGACGGACAAATGGGACACATTATAGCAAGAGATAAATTTATAAACCCATATATAGACCATAGAAAAGGTCGCAGAAAAAAACAACAACATAGTCCAGAATGGAGAAAACACCAATGACAATGATAAACGGCGAAGATGACAAAGACAATGCACATAACTTGACATATGAAAATGAAACCCAACTTAATAGAACGGTTACAATACCTTTAGCAGAATATGATAAGTTAAAGGAAGAACAACATTATATTACGGATCCAAATCTAATTGCGATTGTAGATAAGATTGGAGAATTAATAAGAGCGTTGCGTAAAAACATAAGAATGAAAGTGTAATGATAAATATTTTTATTGGGTATGATAGTGAGGAGAAGGTTGCCTTTAATGTACTTTCATATAGTATATTAAAACATAGTACCAGACCTGTATCTATTACACCAGTATATTTAAAAAATATAAAAGATAATTTTACTAGAGAACGTAGTAAGATAGAATCAACTGAATTTAGTTTTAGTAGATTTATAGTACCACACCTTATGAATTATAAGGGTTGGGCATTGTTTATGGATTGTGACCAGTTAATGTTTACAGATGTTGCTGAACTGTGGAGATTAAGGGATGAAAGATATGCTATACAAGTGTGTAAACACGATTATGTACCTAGAAAGACAAAGAAATTTTTAGGTGCAATACAAACAAAATATGAAAAGAAAAATTGGTCAAGTTTTATGTTAATGAATTGTGATAAGTGTACAGCATTAACACCAGATTATGTTAATAGTGCAACAGGATTACAATTACACCAATTTAAATGGTTAGAAAATGATGATATGATTGGTGAACTACCTTTAGAGTGGAATTGGTTAGCAGGAGAATATGAAAAGAAAGAAAAAGTAAATAATGTACATTTTACAGAAGGTGGACCTTGGTTTGCAGATTATTTAAATTGTGATTATGCAGAAGAATGGTTAAAATTAAAAGAAGAAACAACGGAAATAAATTTAAGAAAATGATACAAGGATTGTTAACAGGACGTAGAACAGATGAAATGGTACTAGCATTTATTCAAAGTCAAAGTAAATTCACACCTATGTACAGTTGGCATACAGATGGACCTGAATTTAAAAGTGTAGATTTAAAAAAACCTGTTGCTTGTTTTGGAGTATTAAGAGGCACAGGTGATATAATGAAAAAGGCAAAGTCAGATGTATATTATTTTGACCACGCTTATAAATTTGGTAAT
>NZER01000334.1 GCA_002690445.1 Candidatus Pacearchaeota archaeon | reverse complement strand
TGCAACAAAAAACCCCTCGCCTTATTTGGCGAGGGGCTTATTTGCTTTGAGTTGGTTTCCCTTTTAGAAGTAATATTCTTCGGGAACTTCCCCATCTACATTACCGACAATCTCCGACTCCTCGGCAACTCCAACCTCAACCAATTCACCTTCGACAACCTCCTCTTGAGATTCAAAAGATGAAAGGTCAAACCCAACTTCAGAGTCAAGCACCGAATGAAGTGCCTCAGAGCGATTTGGCAAGGCAATGAGATTGCCCTTGTAAACCTCGGTAAAGGCATTATAAAGGCTATTCATATTCCTGTCACGGAAAGCATCATGGTCACTTGACTCCCATTGGTCAACAACATCAGCAATCTTGGTTTTAGGAATAGCACCTGCCTTGTAAGCACGAATCACAAGGTCATTGACTTGGGGATTTGCCAAATCAAAAGCCTTGTAAGAGTCAACCCGATTGTCTTGCCCAACCCAAAAGTCAAACAGACGTCCCAAGGTTCTCGCAATCACTTGGTCAAGTTCGCCCAAGATATTCTTGGTATGCCGACGTGCCAACTTCACTTGATTGGTGAAGATAAGATTGTCACAGACAAAAGGAGCATCACCTGCACAAAGTCCCGCAGGAAAGCACTTGTCATGCGCATTGCGCAAGCCCACAATAGTTCCCCTTTCGGAATTTTCACGATTTGGATGAGACACTTCAAACAAGCCGAAATAGCGCTTGCCATCTCTTGCAAGATTGTGACACTCATCGACAACCTCAAAACCACCTTGGTCAAGATGCTTGCGAGTCTTGTCAATCAGAAGATTGTGACTGATTGGTTGATAAGATACCGACAAAGAACCATCTTTGTTCCTATCTTTCCGATACTCCAATTCGGGAGTGGTGACTGCTTGAACTTCTTCAAGAGTCGAGACTTTATGTTCGCCACCGCAAATGCGGAGATTTACTTTACTTTTTGATTCTGACATGATTATATTCTCTCAGTTTTTGTGTGTTTTGTCAAGGGTTAATTTCGGGAAAAATCGTCTTCACTTGGGGGCAAGTTGCCCTTTTGAATTTCTTCATAGCACTTCGCCTTATGTGCAACTAACTTTAGGGTGACTCCAATGATAGAAATGAGTCTTGCATCATCCTCGCTGAGTTTGTCCTGCATTGGTTCAATGGTCATTTCCCAAAGAGCAGACATGGCTTGCGAGGTTACATATTCAGCATCCACATCTTCGGGAAGCTCAAAATTGTTGTCTAAAATATTCATGCTAATTCTTTTCCTTTGTGCTTGAGTTTACGAGGGAGAACCTTGTTTCGCCTTTTCATTGGGCTAGACTTCGGCATATAAATCGTTTTCCTAACTTTAATTTCCTTCCTCATTGTTATAGGTATAATTATGACAGAATGTGCCTAAACCGCAAGCAAAAAAAAATGTTTATGTGAAGTTTCTTCATCTCCTTATAATACACATAAGCGGGGCTAATCTTTCGTAAGTCGTTGACTGTCAAGGACTTGCGCCGGGCAGCCCGCCATAAGTCGTTGAGTATCAGTAGGTTACAAAACTAAACAATTCCAAAAAAAACCTCCCTCGATGAGGGAGGCATAAAGCTATTATTTGTCAGTTTCGCTTTTCTAATTTGTATAATTTTTCTAGCAAATAATCATGCTCTTCTTTGCGGCTTCTCCAATTTGATAAGTGAAGTTCTGCCTCTTCTTCCGATGCTAGAAGAGAGCCCAAGGCTCTCAATCTAGCACGAATATACTCCACCTCTTTGCTCATACCTTTGTTAAAGAAGTAATTCTGTCATAACGGAACGAACGGATTGCATTCCTGTTATGGCAGTAAGCCCTAAAACCTGCAGTCCTAAGACTTTCAGTTACATTGCCGAACTCATTAGAATGGTGAGGCCTGTCTATGGTATACATTGCAGTACGACCATCTTTCGTTGTGTAAACCACTCGGTAAAGTGGACGGAATAGGTTTATAATTTTACGAATCATTTTCTTCATTTGTTTTATCTCCTTCAGTCTTATAGTATTCTTCCATGCATTTATTGAAAGTTTCATTAGCTTCCTCTTGAGTATCAAACCCAAGACAAACCATTTCTTGTTCCTGAATTACTGAATAAGCCCAAGGGCAGTTATCCTTGGAAGTTTCAGCAAACCACAAGTCCCATTGGTCTGATTCCTCACAATAAGAGGGTCTATCCAAGGGTGGCAATTCGCAATTAGCTTCTATGTAATCCATCATGCTAGTAACTTGTTATAAAATTCAGAGTCCACTTTGCCATCTTCATTCCTCACTTCAAGCTCAAGGCATTCGGCAGGAAAAACATGGCAGGGTTCATCCGCACCATTTTGCTTAACATACCAATCGGGAGGACTCAAAGGTTGGACAAGTAGCCCAATGAAACCATGCTCCACAAAATACTTCTTAACTATCGAGCGACCAATGCCATTGATTTTCACACAGACTTCCGCTCCAATTTGCGGAATAGCCTTGGTAGTCACCCAAGCAAGCTTTTCAAATTCAGTATAAGATTTAACAGGTTGTTCTACTTTAATCATGGTATAATTATCTCAAATTAAGAAGTAAGTGTCAACTCTTTTTCTTCGGTAATTTCCGCTCCAAGGAAATTTGCCAACTCTTTAATCATTGGGTCATGGTTGAAATAATCATAGGCATGGGTAAGTAGGCGACTCAAGTCTTCTGTTTGGCTACCATTGTATCCAAATTTACCCATGTCCTTTACTTCATCGTATATCTCAAAGATACTGAGATTCCAATTCCAACTCTCTACTCTGTCTGCGATTTCTTGATCTGTCATTTTATATGTTCCTTGTCTTACTAACAAACGAGGTTGTGTTCCCCATAAGCTTAATGTTAAAAATTTTGTCTGTAATTATAATCTGCCCACCACCTGCATTCTTGAGGCGTTGTTGGAGAGCTTCGATGAGTTCAGTTACTTCTTTCATAGCACCACCTTAATTTGATATACATTATAGTTGTTATGGTCTAGGTTATATTCTGCCCAACTTACCGCCTCATCGACATTATGGAAGCAAGGCTTCTCTCCACCCATATATTCCATGTCTTGATGATTGACAAGCATATATCCTCCATGAGTAGGATAATCAGGGTCAACTTGGGTAATCTCATCAATATATTCCTTGTATTGTTGAGGGGTGCGCTCCATATCTCTAGCGACCACCTCTAAGAATTCTTCTCCATTTACTTGTCTCATTGTATCTTATATTATGACAGGTTGTTATGTGATGTCAAGGGTTTACCACCAAGAATCGTAAAAAACTTTCTTGCCTTCTTGTATAGCCTTGCGAGCCAATTCGATAAACTCCAAGTCGGTTTCCTTGTAATAATAATCTCCCTCGGCAGGAGGATTGCCATCATCATCTTCCCAATCAAAAGAATCATCCCCAAAAAAGAATCCACCTGTTTCGGGTAATGCCTTATTGGTAACATGGGCTTCTAGTTGCTCAATGTCTGACAGGGTTAGCTCGACAGGAACACAATTAAAATCACCCATTGGGCTTTGAACTTCCTTGTTGAAGTTTGGGCGACCCTTGTCCTCCCATAGTTGCTCCATCCATCCATGAAGGCGGTTATGCTTCCTCCAATAAGAAAGTTCTTCCTGCTCTGATTCCTCAGAGGTCTTAGTGTAAGCATATTGGTCTAGTCCCATAATATTATTCTTTCTTTCTTAATGTTATAATACAAGTATGACAGGTTGGGGGTGGATTGCAACAAAAAAATGACTTAATTGCTAAAATAGTCGTAAGTAGCTGTTGGTCAACAGGTTAGGCCGGGCGGCCCTTCGTAAGTCGTTGATATTCAACAGGTTATGAATTTTAGTTAACCGATAGAATCGGACACAAAAAAAAGTGCCTCCCGCTAGGGAGACACCTTATTTGACCCAATTTTGTTTGCTTTTAATTTGTATTCATGTAATTACAATAGTTTTATTTGATTAAGTTTGGTTTGTTTTTTAACCCTCACTATACATCGCTAACCACACGCACAATAAACTCCCAAATAATAATATTGTTCCGATATCCATACATTTTATTCTTCTTTATTGTTAATTAACACCTGTTTGCCGACTCTATACAAGGCACGAAATATACTTTATCCTTGTCCCCTGCTTTCTTTGCTGTCTCTAATCGGGCGGACGAAGACCAAAACACAGGCTTTTTATCATTGTCAACCCGCACAAAAGATTCATATCTATAGGGGTTATACATTGCTAGCTTTGCTGAGCTTCCTTCACGAGAGATGTCCTTCTTGTCCCATGGTAAGTCAATATATCCACTCACACCTGCATGAACATTCTTCCTCTTCTCCTCTAGAACCTTCTCTCTGCCCTTCTGATTGACTCGGAAGGAACAATCAAACATCGATAGGTCATGAACATGAGCTTTGACTAATCCGTCCTGCTTGAGAGACCAACAATTTTTATGCAAATTTTTATAAATGAAAACTTTTCTTGATTCATCTATTTCATACTTTGGGTTATCTTGGTTTCTTAGTTCCATCTATTTACTCCCCCCATTGATTTGATGTTGCGGTTGGCTCTTCCTCAGTTGCCTGCGACCACCATCAAGGATTTCTTGGTCAACCAAATTGTTTATTCTCTCCATATCTTCAATTGGATTAAATTTAATTACCTCAAAATGTTTTTCAAGTACTTGTGCAACTTCTTCTGTGCACTCATAAAATGCTTCCGTGAATGATTTCTCTTTCATTTATGCTACCCCCAATACTTCTTTTAATTTGCGAAAACTATCAGACTTTATAAAAACTTCTCTGCAATAGTCTCCTTGTGCCCCTTCTCCAAGGGCGATTCGTTGGGCAACTTCAGATGCCTTGACTTCTTCTCTAGGCAGGTAACCCCATTTAATGATTAATGGTGTGTCGGGAAAGTAAGAAGCAAGCTCTTGGCATTGCTCGGCATTAACATTTCCCCATTGTAAGACAATCTCTTTTAGTAGTTTCATACCTATACAATAGGCTAATATGTCTACTGAGTCAACACCTTTTTTTGGTTTTCCCAAAATTCTTTATAGTTCATTTTATTCAATGAAATTATCTTTCCAATTTCTTTTTCAATTTGTGTTAATTGTTCTAAAATTTCTTTTTTATTAAATGCACAATATTCTATATCTACATTTACATCTAAATACAAATCATTTACTATATTTTCTGCTTCAATAATTTTCTCAAAAATTTTATTCATTTATCTTGCCCTCGGTTATATCGTGTTTACTTTATTTCAAACAATTTCGTTTGTATTTTAATCTTCTATATTTGGACTCTTTTTAATTCCACTTAAATTTTCATTGATTTCTTGCGAGAAATTATCTTGTATCTTATTTGTCGATTCTTGATTTGCTATTTTATCCTGCATCATATCATTGACATAGTAAGGGTTGTCGAATAAGTTCTGAACATTCTGCCCTTCATTGGTCATCTTGTCTAGGTCATCCTTTAATCGGTCTATAACCCCCTCTATGCACTTAAGGGCATCCTCTTTGGATAGGTTATCCCCTGTCTGCTTGTTCTTAAGAATAGCACCCTCCTTGAGTTCTCCATCCATCTGAGACATCTCTTTTCTCAGCGACAAAATTTCATCTAATTTTTGATTAATTTGTTTTGCTAAACTCATGAATACCTTTCTTAATGATTAATAGAACCACTATACCCTAGTACACCCAATAAGTCAACATAAAAATTAACCATATAAATTCAAAAAAAATTCAATTTAATTAATTTGTGTGTGCCTATATCTATATATCTTATTTAAACTTTATTGAAAAAGTGGGCGATTTATTTCGCGCGATTCCTAAAAGTGGGCAAATTCTTATAGCATTAAATTTATTATACAATTATTTCGCTATATTTGATTCGCTTTTGTTTGCTTTTATTCTTATTTCGCCCGAATCGCATTTGAAATTGAGTCAAATTAAGTTAGATTAAATCAAATGAAATTAAATTTAGTTTAAATTACCTTATTTCGCCCAAATTCATTCAAAATTTATTAAAATTAAATCGGCTTATTTCAGTTAAATTTTAATGTAATACAGGAAATCCAAATTTATTTCTCTTAATTTTCTTTTCAGTTATTTCGGCTTTATTTATTTGTTTTTTATTTGTATTTTTCTTGCCTACTAATTTAGAATATAATAATTTGATATAATATTTTATATATTTAAGTCGTGTACCATTATGACCCATTTCTCTCCACTCCTTCCCATTTGATGTAAATTTTAATCTAATTCCCTTTGTTTATCTATGTTCTAGTAAATTTTAATCTTCTTTATTTCTTATGTATTCTCTCTATATATTGTATATATGACAAGTCTTTATTTCAAGTGCTTTCTTATTTAATAGTTATTATAAAGTATATTTGTAAAAACAAAGAAATGGTTTTTGTTTAAGATTGTTAAGAAAGGATAAGAAACAATCTCTTTGAGAACCATTTGAAACTCAAATTTTTATAAACCCTCAACAGAGGAAAATAGGTGTGGGGAGGGACTACAATATTACCCTCAACTTTCGGTGCAAACTACTGATTCGTAGTTCCTACTTGCTCTCCACTCTCTCTGCTTACCCATTCGGGCATCACTCAAGAAACGGAAACCTTATCGCGCTTG
>NZER01000333.1 GCA_002690445.1 Candidatus Pacearchaeota archaeon | reverse complement strand
TCTTGTTTCTCTTCCCATTTTTCTCCTTTATTCTCCTTTATAATAATAAAATAGGGATTATTAATCCCTTTTTCTGTCTCTAAGAGTATTTAACTAATAAATACCTAGTCAAAATTCCTATTAAAATCGCAGCAACCTATAGTTAATAGAATCTATCCTGTCAGGCATAACAACTCTCATTAATTACTACTGTTACGATTAGTGGAAATTTCTCTGGTAATTTAGCTACTCCTGTTATTGCGTTTGCGGTTGCATTATACTCAGTTGAATCAGCAGTCATGTCTGACTTTACGTCGCCCATTACATTTAGTCCGTAGGCAAAATCGGGATCTATAATCTATTATAATTAAAAGATCTCTCCGATACCTGCGACAACTAATGTAAGCGCAATAGGTAGTATATCTCCTAGAGCAAATCCTTTTTTGTTCATTTTTGCTCTATCTTGCATTTTTTCCTCCTTAAATTTTTTGTTGTTGTTGTTATTTTAAATGAAATATTTAAACATTCTGTCATATTTAATAATAAAATATGATACGGATTTAATATCCTCCGCTATCGCTGAGAGCGTTCCATAATAAAGAGCCTAGTAATACCGCTACAGGATAGAAGATAGTACCGAAAGCTATCCACCCTAAAGACCACGAAAGAGACGCTAATAATAAACAAATAGCGGAGGCAGTAATACTAGCTCTCTGAGTTCCGCTATCTCTTAGACTCATAAAAAGAACTAACCAAAATAATAATAATACAAAATTCATAACGGCGAAATTATTAGCCGTATTTACTCCTGTGAATATGTCTAGTAAAGTATTACTAGTATCTGTGAAATTCATATTATAAGCCATTTATAACCTCCTCTTTAGGACGGCTGCTATTAATATCCCTAAGAATATTAATATTACCCCTATTGTTAAAAATCCTGCACTAAATACGCCGTATCTGTCGTCTATTGCTATATTTCCTAGAGCAGAGCCTGACATATCAGCAAAAACTCCAAAAGATCCCGCAGCTATTTTTAGAGCGGAATATCCCTGAGTTAAGAAAGTTCCGAAAATATCGGAGATCCCTGATCCTGTTGATCCTATTGTCTCAGCGTTAGCTCTAATAGCGTTGGCGTTGGTTTGGATACTATCTAATTTATTAAAAGTAGTTATCTCGCTCTCTGTATAATTAGCAGGAGAATAATTAGTATTTAACTCGGCTAAAAAGCTCCCGAAACCTCCTACGAAAATAATACTAAAAGCTAATAAAGTTACTATAAATATAGAGAGTTTCATTCTTTCCCTCCAACTATTACGGCTAAGATAATAAATCCTAAATATAGAGCGAAAGCCGTCCCCATTGGTATAGCTATAATCCCTGAGAAAGATCCGAATATTACAGGGAGAGGAGCTAATAATAAAGCTAAGGACGGAGAGTAAAAGGCTAATAAGCTAAATATGGCTACTAATAACCATATAAAGAATAATCCGTTATTTTGGAAAGCCTCGCTCATTCCGTAGCTATGAGTTATCTGACTTAGTAAGAAATTATCAGCGACATATTGTCCGCTAGTATTAGTGAATAGAGTAGCGAAAGCAAAAGCAGAGTATGTAGTCCCGTTGATAGCGTCTACGCTAGTCTGAACTGTTCCAGAGTTTGCGCTTAAACAATTACTAGAAACTAAAACTCTTTGAGTAAATCTTTCCTCAAAAACATCTAAGCAGAATTGAGTCGTTTTTTCATTAGGATCTGAATAAGTTAACTCGAATTGATCCGATCCACTATCAAAAGTTAAGTTATGAGCTACTCCTACTAGACTAGACCATGACAACGCAGACGAAGTAGTTAAGGCGATTGAGTAACTATCGCTAGTTAAATGGAAAGCACTAGAGCAGTAAACAGGATTAGGGTTTCCTACTTCAAATATACAGACTTTATAAAAAGCCGTAGTCTGCTCTAAATAGCTTATATCTTGACCATTAGCGTCTGTTTTAAGCATAGAAACAGTCCTATAGTTTCCTGTCGCTATGTCGTATCTTTGGATCTGAATGATCCTATTTTCTAGAGGGACTCCTGCCTCTGTTACTGAAAAGGTTATCGCCGTACTTAATGCGTCCTCTAATTGATAAAAACTATAATTTCTAAGAGTACCTCCGTCTAGAATAACATCATCAAAATAATACTGTCTAGCATAACTATACCCTGACAGAGTTGAGTCATATTGACAGAAACCGTTTAAAGTAACTGATACATTGAGAGGATTTAAACAAAATGAATAAAAAGTCTGTCCCGCGAGAGCAAAAGTATAAGTTTTAGTATCGTAACCAGACGTTAAAGTATATGCGCAGTCTTGAGTATAATTCCCTAGATCTTGACTTGCTGTCTCATTAAGGAGGTTAAATTGCTGAGCTATATTTCCTCCATCACACTCAGAAAAGTTAATCGTGTTAACTTGTATTAAATCTGTAAATGATGAACATTCTGAATTATTATCACATGATTTACAATTCCAAAATGCAGAAGTTAAACCTAATGATTCCATGTCAAAAGTTGTTGATCCACTTTGATTATTTGATAAAAGATTTAAACCTGTATCATCAAAGTTATCATAATAAAGTGCATAACTACTGTTATATAAATCTGCTACTTCTTGAGCTGATAATGCTCTATTCCAGACTCCTATTTCGTCCATATAACCGAGCCAATTACTCCCCGAGTCATCTGTTCCACCCCAACCGAAATCTAAACTACTACTGATTTGTGTTGGTGATCCTACTGCAGATAAACTTTCTGCTGTACTATCAATACGTAAGTTTAGTGTATTTGTATCTGTATTCCAGATATAAGTAACCATATGGAAATTATTATCATTGTAAGTGCTAGAAGTATATCCTGTAGTGATTGTACCACCTGATTGACCTATATATGCTATGAGTTTACCGTCATTACCTGCATCACCCTCATATACTCTTGGACTATACATTCCTGACTCTGGCTCGAATACTTGTCTTGAATCACTTCCAGAGGATCCATATTTAACCCATAAGTTTATGGTAAAATTAGAATCTATATTAAATCCTGCGTTATTAGGGAGTGTCACAAAATCGTCTACACCTGTGAAGTAAGCTCCATTTCCAAGTTTTCCTGTAGTATTAACTACATCACCTGTTACTGATCCATTATATTGGTTTCTTTCATCTTTCCATATTGCTCCGTCATCTAATTTATAATATAATCTTCTATCTACTGTTAATCCATGTTCTATACCTTCAGCATAATATATTGAATAATTAATCTCATTACTCTCTGGATCAGTTGATCCTGTACATGATAAAGTAGGATTGGAGAAGTATGAAGATCCATTAATAGGTGATATTGTAGAGGGTAATGATGGCGGCGAGGCTAATACTAGACTCATATTAATTAGTAAAATAAATACTAAGATTAATTTTATATTTAATTTTTTCATATTGATCCTCTAGATTTTCCGTATAAAACTAATCCTACCCCTCCCCCAATTAATAGTATAAACGTTACTAAGTGTTGCATAATAAAACTCATAATAGGAAATTTATCTCCTGCTGAAGAGATTAAACTATCCTCTATTACTTCAGAAAAAGCATTCCCTAAGAATCCTGCGGAGACTAATAAGATTATTAATAATGTCATAGATATAATAAAGACTACGGGGTTAGTATCAATATAGAACGCTGAGACTAGCGTAGCGATCCACAATAAAATAAATATAAGTCCAAAAGCTCCGTCGAAAGTCTCAGGGAATCTACTCTCGAGATTGGTTATACTAGCATTAGCTACAGGATCTAGGTCTCCGTCCTCTACCATAGACTCAGTTATCTCTGTAAAGACTAAAGAAGATACCACCCAAAAGATAGCTATTACAAATAGAAGAAACATTCCTATAATAGCCTCTAGAGGTACATTACCTTTTTTAGATCCTAGTTTTTTTAACCCATTCATTTTTATTTTTTTTCTTTTTTTGCTTTGTTGTTTTGTAAAGCCTGATCATTTCCTTTGTAATGAGACTCATTGATTTATTAGACTCCTCTGAGAGTTTTAGGAGCGAGTGATGATCCTCTGTCCATATATTGATCTGCTTATGTTTTCTCTTCTTAGCCATTTTTCCGTAGTCTTATGCTTTTCTGTAACCATAATAGAGCCATATATCCATAATAAATAAAAAGATAAGCTACGAAAATCCGTATATACCATAGATAAGCGCTAAGAAATTGAGTTCCTACTGTACTCTCTGAGGGTACGACTACATTTCCTGCGCTGTCATAACACTTATAAGTCCCGTCGTTTAAAATGGCGCAGTCATTCTCTAGGTTTAAAGTAAGCGACGGAATTAGTAATAAAGTAAATACTCCCGCGAATATAGTTAAGACTCTTAAAAATGGGTGATTTTTCTCTATATTAAAAGCTAGATAGAATAATAAAAATACTGTCATTGCGATCCCTGTTACTATGCTGAGTCCGTCGATTTTTGTTTCCTCCCTATTGTTCCTATAAACATTAACATAACTAATAATATTACGGGATAATACTGTTTAACTCCTGTTATGAACTCCGCTACAGTCGGAGGGAGTTCTGAGATACACCAAAAACCTAGACAATTATCGTAACTCTCTGAAGTCATATTCCCCGCGATCTCTCCTACTAGTAAATTATTCATATAGCTCTCGGACGTAGTGTTAGTCCCCCCCGCTGATATTTGAGTATAAGCCTCATAGTTCTCGCTGCTCCCTGATCCGCCTAAAGCTTGAACGCTTGGTATCAATAATAATAACAATATTAAATATTTCATTCATTATAATCTCCCTTTAAATCGTCATACCACCTTAGCCACCACGTTTTATATTCCTCTATAAAACTAGTATAAGCTGAGTTACAGTCTCCGATAGTTTTAGGACAGGCGAAATAATCGAGCTTTCTCTGTTGCTTTATTAAAGTCATCTGATCGTATGTCCCCGTCTCATTATTAATATTATAATAATGAGTAAAAGGTTGATAGATATTCATTTCAAAAAGATAATAATCTTCTAGAGTTCCGCTTTCTATTTCTAATAAAGTCTCATTAAAATTATAGTCCTGTAGATCATTAAACTCCTCCATAGTCAGAGATCCCTCAGGCTCTCCGTCTGCATAAACAAAAACCGCCATAAAGACGATTATTATTCCTATTATTATTTTTCCTATCATTTTAAGTATTAAAAGATCTGCTCAACTCAAACCACTCATTAAAAGGAGGAGGTCCCATAAATAAGGTTAGAGTATCTCCAGCATTACCACAAACAAAATCATTCCCTCCTGATAATCCTATCTCTCTATTAGTATCGGCGACAGTTATAGTTACGAACTGAGGTCTAGGGCATATAATTATTAGAAGTTGTCCCTCTATTCCGTTTGAAAAACCATCATATGTGCAGGTAGCAACAGGGAGATATAGATAATTAGTATCATCTACGTCTACGTCGCCTATAACAGGACAACTATTCTCTAGTTTATTATTAAATATTAAACTAGCGCTTTGAGTAGTCGGCTCTCCGATCAATATGTCATCTGTTGTGATAGATAGCTCGGGAGCAGAGTCTAGACCGTCTCCATAATTAAACTCAAAAGGATCATTACTTCCCGCGTCTCTAATCCCGCAGGTTAGTTTAGTAGATCCTCCAATCTTAAATTTAATAACTGAATCTCCTAGAGTTGCTGTATTATCTACGGTTAAAGTACTTTCATCAAAAGCACTAACTAAACCTAGTAAACCTGTCGAGCTAGTAGATCCTATAGTTACGTTTCCCGTTTCATAAAAAAGATTATTTGAATCCTCTCTCCACGCAGCTAAAGAGCTGGGAGTTGAGGTTAAATTATTTCTTGGAGTCATTTCAGAATCTGATCCGACCTTTACACCTAAATAACGTGCAGCATTAAAATCTAGATCAACTCCTGAGAGTATTGTAGTATAGATCCCGTTAGAGTCTGTACTGACAACGTTAACAGTAGAATAAAGAGCGTTTCCGCCTGTTGAGGCGTCATAAATAGTAAAGTTGATAGAGAAAGTCCCCTCCTCTGCTATACCTGATAAGTTAGTCAGCTTTCCATGTATATTTAACGTCTGAGGGATACTAGCCTCCACAAAGAATATAAAGCTCATTAGCGCCATAAAAGAACAGAGTAAGAGTTTCTCTCTCCCTCCTAGAGTTTGGCTCTTAGTAGGCATTTAAACGCCTCCTCTTTGGAGGACATTAGCGAATCCCCCCCGATTACTTATAGAGTTAGTCTCTTGATGTCTTATAGTTTGATTATAGGACTCTCTTTCTTTATTTTCTATAGGTCTAGTTAAAAATAAAGCGATAGTATTAACTACATTATTTATTAAAGGCTCTACTTCGTCCTCTTTTATATCCCATAAATACATATTATTGACTATATCTTGAATAAGTCCTAAGTGAATCTCTTTGACTATTGAGTCATATCTGTCCTCGTTTATTAAATTCCCCTGTACTGTCTGCGGGTTGACTATACTCTCGAAAAAATTTAATAAGAAATGTACGCCCTGAGCGTTTGCTTTAGGCTTAGCGATAGTTAGCTCGGTAGATCGTGGCTCTCCCGTCTCTTCGTCGTAAGTCGTTTCTATAATTTTCCCTGTTAAGTAAACTCTAAATCTGTTTACTAGTCGCTCTGTCTCTAACCTAAGCGCTAAAATACCCGCGTCCTGTACCCCCTCAGATTGTACTTCAAAACTTTTGTTTTCTTCTTGCTCTTTCATTTAATATCCTTTTTGAGTAGGTCTAAGACCTAGTCCTGATTTAGTTAATCTCTTGCCCTTTGTTTTCTTTTTTATTGCTGATTTAGTCGCTTTAAATCCTCTAGAAATTGAGTAAACTGTCGGCTTATATTCTGTAGGCTGTTTAAACTTTTTTTTCTTTTTGCTAGGAAATGACCTTAAATTTAATCTAGACGGAAATCTCGGCGCGTATCTTGGCGGCGGCGGAGTTATTGTAGTATATCTAGGAGGGGGACCTCTAGGCGGATCTCTTCTAGGAGTATATCTAGGTATATCTCTAGGCGTATATCTAGGCGTATCTCTAGGCGTATATCTAGGTATATCTCGAGGTCTATCTCTAGTTCT
>NZER01000332.1 GCA_002690445.1 Candidatus Pacearchaeota archaeon | reverse complement strand
TCAGGCAGCGTCGGCGCGGTCAAGCGTAACGCGTCCGGCTCGACATATGACACCAGCGGTTTGTCGCCCATGCCCATCAGCGCACGCATCGTGTTGAGTTGTTGCTGCGTGGCCCCATACCGCTTGTCCTCGCTGCGGCCACGCGACAATTCAGACGCCCGCGTGTTGAACGCGACATCTCCGAATCGATTAAACGCATTCATGCCCTCGGCTCTCGACAGCCCGTAATTCTGTCGATCCGCCCACCGCTTGGACATCCGGTCCAATTCGGATTGGCGCTTGACGTAGGCGAGTTGATCGGCCGCCGACTGACGCTGTAATTCAGCGGCCCGATTAGCCGCGTCAGTCTGGAGTTGTGCGGCTCGACCGGCCGCACCGCTCTGCATCTTGGCAGCCCCTAATGCTCCAACGCCACCAGCGATTCCAGCGATAGCCGTCCCTACTGCGATAGACATATTATGCGTCCTTCTTCTCGCAGAAAACAATCTGCGTCAATCGGGCCGTGTCGCCAGACCCATAGTTCTCATGCAGGGACCGAGAATGGAAGTATTTTGCCGGAAACAGGACCACGCGATTGAACCGAGCCGCCACATGTTGCCGCAGGGACCATTGATCCCGGTCACTCCATGCCTGTGATTCCTGCGCCATGGCCGTCGCGGATTCAGCACGGCTTTCCGTGACACCTGACCAGCGGTGTCGCCAAAAGTCGGTCCCGTCCCCTGCTTTGGGAGACGGCGTCAAATACAAGATAGCCGTCCAGTCCCCCATGCTCCGGTCTGTGTGAATGTAGTGAGGCTCCGCTTGACCCTTGGGGCTCTGCCTCAACAGCGACAACGTCGCCGTCAGGTCTGGGCGGCGGTCCTGCAACCAGTCCGTCAGACCGGGTGGCTCACACTCAGCGAACCCACGCCACTCCACAGTGCCGATGGTAAACGTCTGGAATGAATGCGCCAACGCCAACGCACGATAGCCCTCCGGGTCCGGCAAGACATCGTCATAGACGTGGATGTCAGGAACCACCTCGGTGCCCTCGGACCCCTCATGCGACACTAGGCGTTCATCCGCCAGCGCCATTAGACGATGTGCTACCTGCGCGGTTAATTCTTCCGCTGCGAGAGCCGCCGCCTTCACGTCCCCAACTCCTTCTGGTAGGAGATTTCCGTCCGAGTGAACCCCATTCGAGCGTAGAACTGCCCGACACGCTCGGTGGGGGCGATCATTTGTAGCGTCTTGGCCCCACGCTCGATGGCCCATGATTCCGCCGCACGCAGGAGTCGGACCCCGTCACCACGCTGCCCCGGCGTGACCCACCAGAACACCTCCCCGGCATACATGTCGCCAGAGAGAAAATGCGGGGTGCAGACGAGTCCGATCATACCCACCAGAATACCGTCTCGTTCAAGGACTAGCACCGTTCCGCCCTCATGCTCAATGAGGTTCGTCGCGACAACGGCCATCTGCTCAGGGTTCTCACGCAGCACATCCCGATACATCGCTGTCTGGGCAAATTGCTGCCCCATCACCACCAGGGCCGGCACATCCGCATGCGTGGCCGGCCGGATTACACGAGCTGCTCGCACGACACGTCCAGGCTGTATTGCATTGTCGTGCCTCCCGCACTGGCATACGTCGTCGCATAGGTAATCGCGGTCGCCTCGTCCACGCGCACCAGGATCGTCAGGCTTCCCACGGTCGCGGTCGTGTTCCCCGTCATCGCCGTGCTGCTCGTCGTGCAACTGACGCCCCCCGCAGTCCACCCGAACGTCACGGTCAGCGACGAACTGGTGGTCGCCGCCCGAGAAATCCTGGCTCCCATCGAGAGCCGGTACACGCCCGGTAACACCGACAGAATCGCGAAATTCGTCGCGCTGATCGACGCCGCCTGCGTGGACGCCTGCACGGTGTCCAGCGTCTGCGGCGTCCCATTCAGTCGGTCCACCATCGACAGGAGCCAGTACCGCATAACTTGCGTCACGCGCCCGGAGATCCGGCCCTCCACAACGGCCGGTTCGACCACGACTTCCGGTGTCGGTGCTATGCTGAGCATCGGTCATGCGTCCCGCCCTTGGATGTTCCGCCCTTCCACATCAGCCCCCACGATCCGCCAGGGAATCGGATCAGTTACGGTCACTTCGGGCACCCAGGCACGGTTGGAACTCGCGAGTCGCGTCCAATACACCCGCGTGCCGAACGTGCCCTGCGCGCCGGCCGAGGCGAGCTGCGTATTGCTCCACGTCTTGAGATCCGTACTCGTCCGCATCATGACCTGGGGATCGACGCCCTGCCCAGAGGCGGTGCCGAGTCCCGGTTCCAGCAAGAGCTCAAGGCGGGACACAAAGAGGCGACGTGCGGAGCCCGCTTGCAGCCAGAGCGGTGGCGGCACGCGTAGCCGACGAATCAGGTCACCGTTGCACTCAGTGGTGAATGCGGTGTCCATCGAGCAGATAAGTCCCGTAGTCCGGTCAGCGACG
Organism: Candidatus Pacearchaeota archaeon; assembly: GCA_002690445.1. The sequence goes on along the minus strand of NZER01000332.1, from coordinate 5,854 downwards.
AGGTGCTGTCCAAACGCATAGCAGTGGCTGCGCGGTCCCCACATCGCATAGCTGCCACTGCTCACATCCCAGACCCCCCGCTCGTGCCAGAGACCCGTCGAGAGGTCGAAGACCCAGGTCGCTTCGGCCGCAGGAAACGTCAGGCAGTAAAAGGTATGCCCCTGGTCGCTGTAGACGACCGCTTCCGCGTCGGCAATCGTGCTGGTCCTGGCGTAGCCGGCAATGGCGGTCTCAACGGCGTATGAACTGACGCGTTGCGGAACCAGGCCAGTCGCGGCGACGACAATCCCGGCTCCCTCTGCCGTCTGGGAGAGCCAGACCATCTTATCGCCAGCGAGCTTCACGGAATACGGCGCAGGGGTGCCATAGCCAAAGACTGACCCCGGCACGGGCGCAAAGGGAAACGGGCTCGTGCCGGCGTCATACCAGACCTCGCCCGTCTGTTCGCCAATGAGCCAAATCTGACGATTGCCGTCCACGACCATCGCTTTCCAGGGGTCTGGGGCAATGCTGCGCTGGGCATATTGTGTCGCGTCCCAGCTTGCGCCGTTGTTCAAAGCAGAGATGTAAAATTTGGATTCGGCGCTGTCGAAGGACAGGAAGTAGCCATCAATCATCCCGACCATCGTGCATTTGCCGGCAAGCGCGCTGATCGATGCGCTGAGGGTATTGGTCGCAATCGTGAGCAGGTAGGCGTTGGTCCCTGAGCCAATCAAGAGCTGGCCGCCGGCATCCCCATTGCTCGCTATCGAAGCGGGATTGGGGTCATTGGTAACCGTTCCGTCCGTGACAATCGACGCGCTGTTGGTCTCAAGCACCTTGTAGACGCTCGCCCCCATGACGGCGTAGCATCGATCCGCCATCGCGAAGAGGGCGCGACCATTGATGTCAGCGACCCGGACATATTCCTGCCGGCCGGGACATGGATAGAGGGCGGCGATATGTGGCGAGGACGACGCCTGGCTCGGCTCTGGATACCAATTGACCGTGCGCTCACAGTCCGCCCACGGGCTCTGCGGTTCGTTCGACCCATATACAAAGCCGGAATAGTGCGACATGTCTACGTATCCGAATAGATGTTGTAATGCGGGCCGGCCCCACCAAAGATCAACCCTGCCACGCCACTGGAGAGGTCCATGAGGCGCCCGTTAGCACGCTTCACGTCGGCCTTGCTTTCCGCTGCGGCCTGCTGGATATCCGGCGTCAGCGGCGAGTCAAAGGCGCTGGCAAGCTCCTTGGCGAGATTGGTCCGCAGGAACCGTCGATACCCCGGTGGCAACGCCACGGTGTCGCTGATGGCGGTAAATTCACTGACAGGCACCAGCGTGTAGATCACGCCCTGCAGCGTGGTGCTGGTGGGAATCGGCCAGATCCGAATGAGCCCGAACCCCGAGTCGTATGTGGGGTTGTAGTAGACCGCCTGCGGATAGACTGAGGTCAAGTCCTTCTGGGCAATCCCGTCGTAGGCGTCCTCTGTCAGCACCGGCCCCAGGTTGTACTCCATCGTCGGAGAGACCGACGTGTCCTGAAAGCCGACGTTGTCGATAGCCAGTGGACCCGTGGGACGCGCACAGTTGATCGTGGCTCCGGTCCCAATCGTGTAGCTTGTCGCTGAAGAAATCGTCCAGAGCGTGCGCGCTCGGCTATAGACCGTCAACCCCTCGGTTGCGAGGCCGTCGATCCAGTCATTGAGCCGATCTAGTCCATACGCCGCGTCATTGGCTGACGCCGTCTCTCCGACCTGCAACACCCGCAAGTCTTGCAGGGCCGCAGTGATGAGCTGGCTGACGGTCATTAGACCTGATAGAGCGCATTCATCAATGTGGCTGTCGTGGAGGTGCTATTCACGCGAATGCACTTGAGCGGCAGCACCGTGCCGGCGAGCACCGTAAAGGGCGCGGAGCTGCCATCCTCGAAAATTGCGACCACAACCCCAGCTCCACCGACGAAGATGGCATCGGCCGGAACGGCCTTCGTCGAGGCAGCGGCAGAATACGTACTGCCATCGAAGTTGACCGTGTCACTTTTGGTGATCACGACCGACCGGTTATACGTCCCGCTCGTTTGGGCCATGCGCTATTCCTTTGCCTTGCGCGGCGGGCGGACACGCTTCCGCTTGATCGGGGTGATCGGGACGGCCGGCACCTGTTCATGCGTCGCCGCATCAGCCTGTTGCGCCTCGGCCTTGGCAAGACCGCTGAGTCCCTGATCGGCAAAGTGGCGTTGGGCGGTGACTTCGGCTATCGACTGCTTGTCGCGCTCAAATTTCTCAAGTGCTTTATCCGGCGCGATAGACCAGCCATCGGCCAGTGCTCGGTCGCGTTCAGCGGTGCTCCTGACGATGAGTTGACACGACCTGGCAAAGGCTTCGCCTTCGGCATCACCGACTGAGGCGAGAGGGTCACCGCACATCACTTTCCCGTTCTCGCGCTGGAACGCCTTGAAGACCATCACCGGATACTCTTCGAACCTCGCCGGTCCAAATCCGCCGTTGGTGGTCGGCTGGTTCCACTTCTCCAGCTCTCGGGCGTAGTCCGAGTCCGGGTTATGCACAATCGCCATGAATACCTCGCAGGAAAGAGAGGAGGGCCACGAAGTGACCCCCCTCTGTGTGATGTTACGCCACGGTGCCTGTGATGTTTGTCACCGTCCCCGCCATCGGGGTGGCCACAAACGAGTTCCACAGTCCGTTACACGCAATCACGGTGAATGCAATCGGGGCTGTGGAGTTGGTCGTGACTACGTCATACGACGAGCCAGCGCCAGACAAGCCTCCCGTAAACGTGAGCGTATGGGCCGCAGCCCCGTTGCCCACGATGGTCAAGAGACAGCCGTCCATGTCCTTGGTCGGCACCGGGATGGTCAACGCAATCACGCTGGTCCCGTTGAGGATCACCCGAGCGTCGGTCCCGGCGGTCGGGAGCGTCAAGGTGCCAGTGGCTGTAATGCTACTGATCACGGTCGCCCGCGACGCTTGGTAGCCGACAATCTCCTGCGAGGCGGCTGTCGAGAAGTCCGTGGCGTCTCCATGGGTCACATTGCTCGTGACGACATGGGCGACGGTCGCAGACCCGTTGACGCCCCGCAGCACATCGACCGTCGTACCGGACGTGTAGTTTTGGGCGACCTGCATTACTTCGTTATCGACCAGGACGAGGCGTCCCGCATCGAATGAGGTCGCCGACGCGACGACGACAGACGTGTCATCGACGGCGACGGCTGACGAGAGCGTCGTTGTAGCTAGTGCCATGGTTAACCCCAGACTCTCGCGGCAAGCCGCGCTTGGATAGTGGCCGCGCCGATCAGGATGTCCAGACGGCTGGGATTCTGGTCCGTGCCGATCTGGTACTGCTCGACCATGCGAATGGAAAATCCGAGTGCCTTGGACCGCACCGTGGTGGACTCAGCGCCGGCTCCTGGTTTGGCGAGGTCGGCCATCACGTACGCGAACGCATCGGGGTGGTAGACAAACGATTGCGGACTGGTGGTCGTGGCCAGGGTGCCGCCCGACGCCGAGGTCGTGCCCAGCACAGTGATCACGGCATTGTTCGCGGGTGAAGCATCCACGGTCTGGAGTTGCCCAGAGGTGATAATGCTGGGGCTAATCGGCAACGTCGCCATATCGCCTGACGAGTCAGACGTGGTCGCCGTGACGACAAACTGCTGCAACCGTCCCGTGCTCGAGTACGAGAGCGGGTTGACGGAGTTGACGCCAGCGATGGTGAAGATATCGCCTTTGTTCAGGGTCGCGGCTCCCGAGGCCCAGCCATCCGTGGCGAGCGTACTGCCCGTTTGTGACGCGCCATCGACCAACGGCGTGGACGCCGTATAGGTGCCGGTGGTATGCGTCGGACGCACGGGGTCTTGCAGCCACTTATCCACGCCCAACTGCCGACGACCAAACATGCCCTCTTCGTAATTCTCGGCAATGACGGCAGTCGGATTGAAGAGCGAACTCGTGGTGTTCGCCAGCGTACTCATGGCCAGCGGGTCGAGTACCGCCACGCGGCCCTTCAACGGGGTCGAGAGGTCGGTCAGTTTCACCCCCGCCTGGAGATACGTCAGCGTCGCACTGGGCGTCGTTCCTGGCGTGCCAACAGACGAGTAGATGTCCCGATAGACCGCGTTGAACGCGAGCACTTCGGCAGCGTTCGCCAAGGCCTCAGACCCTGGATTGATGTAGCGCGTTCTAATGTTGTCAAGCTCGGTCGTCGCCTGCTGACTGGAGTAGCCGAACGCCACGTTCTTCTGATTGGTCAGCGAGATCGGGACGGTCTGGTCATACAGGTTCTGGAGCTGGAGTGCCTGACCGTCCGTGACGGTAAACCGCTGGGGCAGTCTGGCGTTGACGGTGTTCCCGACTTTCGCGCCGGAAATCTCATACTGTGAATCGTACGTCCTGTTGACGTTCGCAAGAAACACGAGCTTGTTGATAAAGCCGCGTGCGACTTCCTTCGTCGTCCAGGACGGTGTGGCAAGTGTATTAGCCATCGATCATCCTTTACCTGAATTACAGACGACCCGCTTGCCGATCTGCCGCGTTCATCCTACGGAAGTGTTCGTCCATGGACAAATCGTCGGTGATCTCAAAGGGGTCCTCTGCGGGTGGCGAAGTCCCGAGCGGCTTGATCGGGGCTTTCGCGGAACTGACGACTCGGGCTGGGCCGCTTTTTTCGGTGGACGAGGCAGCTTCGAGTCGGGCTTCCAATTTCCCCATTTCCCGGTAGGTTTCTGCCGGGTGCAGCGTGGAGATGCGCTGAGCGTCATCTGGGTGTTCCGAGAGCCACTGCAAGATCGCGATGCCGTGCGGGCTCTCCATCGCCAAGTGCTGCATCGGCAGCGACATCGGCGTGTCAAGATTCAAGGTCTCATCAAATTTTGGGTCGTGCTGACGGGCCTCATCGAGCGTTTTCGACCAGCGGTCGAGCTGCACTTGCTGCTGCTGCGCGATCTGCTGTTGCTCGTGCGCCTGCTGTTGGGCCGCCGTGTGCTCGGTCTGCTTGGTATCCGAGACAAACTCGGCCAGGGCCATGGAGTAGTCCTCGTAGCTCTGGAACTGATCGACCGTGGGGACCCCCGGCATCTGCTTAAACCGCGACCAACTCGGCGGTTGCGGCTCGGGCTCCGCGGTGGGTGGCGGGGCTGGTGACGGGGCGGGCGTCGAGAGTTCCTGCACGCGAGACTCGGCCGCCTCGGCGCGTCGCTCGGCCTCGCGCTGTTTGGCGATGGCAGACTTGACCGCCTCGGTCGGGTCATTGCGGCGTGTGCGCTTTTTCGGTGGCGCAGGCACCGCCTCGTCAACCGCCTCGACGGCCTCAACCGCGGGGGCGTCCTCAGACGGGGGCGGATCAGCCTGAAAGGCCATGGAAATTTGATCCGCCGACTCGTGGTTTGAGTCGATGGTGATATCGCCCTCGGTGACCTGTCCTGCGTCAGTAGCCATAGCACTCGCGTCAAAAAAGGGGGACCACAACAAAAAGGGCGCGTCCAGGGCTGCATTCAGCCCAAAAACACGCCCCCGCGTCGTGTATCCCCTTGTCGTTTTCACCCCGCCGGGGAGCGGTTGTCGGCGCGGGAATCAGTCGCGCCCGAGTAAAAACGTCAGTCTGTCAACAGTGCATAAATATCACACATGCGCCGAGAAAGCGAGGACGTGCAGCGACAGCGTCCTTTTTGGTATACTACCCCCTGATGGGGTGCGCCTTCTGCACCTCATCCGCTCATCCAGACGACCCGAGGGGCGCGGCCCTGTGACGGTCACCAACCCACGCTAGGTGGGTGGTTCTCCCGCGCACGATGAGGTGTTGTATGAAACCCCCACACGATCCCGCGCATGACCCCCATACCGGCAAGC
>NZER01000331.1 GCA_002690445.1 Candidatus Pacearchaeota archaeon | reverse complement strand
GTCCTTAGCATAGTTTGACAAGTTTGTATATATCCTACCTGTCTTGTCATCGTATCTGCAAATGGCAGAGCTGTAGTCCTTTTCCTTAAATTTCCTGTTACCAAAGCTGTTTAAAGCCTCTGTTGCACTAATGGTACATAGTCTAGAGTTATCACCTTTAGGAAATACGCCGTTCTTTACTATATCCATTGAGTCTGGAGTTATCTCTACTTTCTTAAAGTTACTATAGTAGTTGTCGAATAGGTCTGTATCGGCTTCTATAGTCTTAATACTCTCTTCGGCCCAGAGAGTGAGCTTGTCCACCCCTAGACAATTACAGTCATATTCCAGACGAATAGTTTTCATTAATTTTAAATTAGGATGGAAACGGTAAGATTTAGACCATCTCCCCTTACTATATGGTCTAGGGTCATCAAGTATCTCGGCGGCTACTAATAGATTAACTATTGTTGTAATGTCTTCATAACGGAAGAATTTATGTAAATAGACGTTGCTTATGGCCTTATAATCCCCCCAAGGTTGACTTTTCTCAGTAAGACCCCGCCACAATAGAATTGTTAAAAATAAATATATCTTCAACATTCCGATATTAATTCTATTAACCTCTTGGTCAATGAAATTATTATAATAAATTAAAGTCTCTTCACTAAGAGTGTTCTCTTCTTTCTTTACCTTTAGGATATCTATTAGTTTAAATCTATCTAGACTATATTCAAACCTTTCTTCACTCCAAGACTCTGAATGTAAATAATACTTAATAGAATAAAGCTGTATACATTTCTTAACTATGTTTACTTTATTCATATTAATATAATACTTAGCTATAGCCTACTGTCTTATGCCTCCAGCAGTAGTCGGGAATCTTCGAAAACACTAATATATTGAGCAATTCTGGTCAAGCCAAAATGCAAAAAGGTATGGAACTGACTTACGCTCAGTCATTTACGGCTGGTATTGCAATAGCCTATGACACATTATCAGATGCCATAATAAAATACATTTGGGGCTTGACATTACCCTACTATTCTGATATACTGGTCTCAGTTATGGCAAAGAATAACTTAACTATCAAAGAGGCCGAGACAGCAATTGCTGTTCTTCGGGAAGAAACTAAGACATTCGACAGATATGCTGCACCAGTAGCTGCCTATAAAGCCGCACTTGCTGAATTCAAAATCAAGGAGGCTGAGTATAAGGCAGAGACAAATGGGGGCAACTTGAGCGAAGCAACAGAGCCAATAGACACTAAGCGTGTGGAGTTGTTCTATGACATTAAAGCTATCGACAGAGATGAAGTAGCTTTAAATGAATCTGTGGCAGGTTTCTACAAAGATTGTCTTCATTTATGGCGTAGCAATACACCAGCAGACCCACGCGAAAAGAAAGGCGGCAGACAGCCCAACCTAACAGACTGGGATGAGGCTGGTTTAATGGAAAAACACCTGCTTACAGGATGGAAAACAGGGTTAAAATCATTATCGGGTTATGCTGACCTAAACGCAGTAAAGAAAGCTGCGTTAGAGGCTACTTCTGATGATGACCTACTCGCAAGTATTCCAAACTATAGAGGAGAGTATAAGGTTAAAGGTGGAGCGACTAAGAAGTCCAGAAGTCCAAGACAAAGAACACAAGACGGTGGTAACTACCTCTTTAACCAGATGAATAATGTTATGCACGCTAAAGGCCAGCTAGTTAGAAAGAACATCAACGAAGGCAAGACAGATACTAGTGGTAACAAGTTGCGTGGTGCTAAGTTTGAGTATAAGCTGGCATAATATAACATACATAACTTATAGGTAGCTCCCATTAAATTGGGGGCTATTTTTTTGTCTAAATGCAATATTGGTTGTGTGGTCTGGGCAATTTTAGTGTAATACAGATAGATGCGTGGCTTAACACATAGTATTAGACAGGCTACGCAATATGCAGACTATTTTGCATTGGGGCTATCTCCAAATGAACATAGGATACATAAGGAATATAAGAATACAGCTATGCTTTTTGGTATAGATGTAGCCCAGAGGAAAAGAAAAGAAGCAAGACATGAAGAGTCATTGGAAAACGCTAACCTATCCTATGATTTCGATGGTATGGAGGTCTATAATATGAAGTCCTACCACGCTGACTGTAAGAAGTGGTTAGACATTATTGAACACTTTGATATGCCGATACAGGTTGAGTCTGCCATAGGAAAGACTACGTACCATGATGGTGACTTTAACTGGAAGTCTGATGAAGGTAGGGTATGGAGATTTAGAGACTTAGAGACTAAATACTCTATGGACTTTTCTACAGGCAAAAGAGATTTAACAAATGAGGAAAAGGGACATATCAATGGCAATTTGGCTCATGTTAAATTCATATGGGCGCTGCCAGAAGACCAAGGAAATTACTATAGAGTTAATAAATCTCTAAGAAGGTTCTCCAAGATACTTTTTATTGATGGTTATGACTACTTGGAAGGGTGGGCCAGTCGTATAAACCAGATGCCAGTCAGGAAGGGAAGAGATAAGAACTGGCGAGCAAGAAAAGTTAAGATGAAGGATAACAAGGGCAATCTTAGCAAGAATAACGGGATAGCTCTGTTAGCGATGTGGCTCAGATGCGGATTTATGATAGTAGGAGACAAAAAGGATGACCGCTTAATCGCGTATATAAGTCCACTATTGTATAGGTATATTACAAAGGATGATCCCCACGCATTAGATGATGAGCTAAAATATGCCAGAAATAAATCTTATGATATCAACACAACATACGAAGTATAGGGAAGAGGTGCTATTTTTAGCAAATAATTACAAAGTCTTTACATCAGACTTGCTTTGGGCATTACTACTGTATAATGGTAAGGCAATACCAAAGGATAAGACAGACATGGCTAGGATACTATCTAGCTATGCCTCACAAAAGGTGATAGCTAAAACTAATATCTTCAGACGATCTGATTTGCTAACAAATAATAACATACCACGTATGGCATGGACTAAGTACGGGAGGCACATTAAATGAAGTCTGTTGATGCTAGGTTATACTATGCCCTATTGGACTTGTCAATTCCTGACTTATGGGATGATGTTGTAGGTGGGTACGTTAGTTATCAACTAACCCAACCCGAACAAACCTACATAATAAAAAAGAGGATAGGATTAGACAATTTGGATAGCTTCATAGATGAGGCCAGAGAATTCTTCGAAGGCAATCCCGTAGTCTATTACAAACGTAGTAAATGGACAGCTTCACCTATAAAGGAAATGAATGTTGAGGACGCCCTATCATCAACTGGTTGGCTGTTTTCTAAGACCACCATTAAATAAATCTATAAATTAGTGAAGGCTCCAACATATAGTTAATAAACACTAAAGCGCGGAATAATAGCGATATAGCGGCGAATAATGCCCCATTAACGATAAAAATACCCATTTGGTATATATCTTAATTTATCAAAACAATAGTAAAAACAATATACTTGGGCTAATAGTATATATTATAAAGGCTGGCTGTGTGTGTTATTTATAATTATAAGGCTCTCCCAGACCCTACGTAGTATAATAGAAGGTATCTGACACAACCAAACCTTTAATGAAACACTCTGGGGAGACTGAGAAGGAGGCCCGTACTATGATATAGTAGTTTATAGGCCCATAGCATTTCTATAAATGGGGTAGGGGTTAGTGGGCCTATACAATAGTTTTATTGTTTTATAATGTATGCAGTAGTATGCGCTATCACTACGTGATAGTAATATAATTCTATTTGGTCAATTTCTGGCATCCTTCAAATCTAAACTATACCAAAAAACGACATTTCGACAAGATATTTTTACTTAATCATAGTGATATAATATCCAACTCCTTCACGCTAATTGTCTTGGCATTGCGGTGATACAAGACGGTGCTTTGGACTGACTTATGATTAGCATGAATCTGCGCTCTTCTCAAATCTCCTCCACCATTAAGGAAATTTGTTATACTAGTGGCGCGGCAGCTATGTGGGCTATATATAGTATCTATACCAGCATTAGCACAGGATGTTTTTATAACGTCCCATACATTTCTTTCAAGCATGGCCCTGCCTGTTAACACCGACTTACCTTTTCTCACGCTCTGTATCAGCGCCCCTTCTTTCAAAGCGGCATACTGTAGATACTCTGATAGTTGGTTTGTTAATACTGGGTGAGTTTTAGCTGTATGGACTGAGCCGCCCTTCTCGTCTAATTCTATCTCAAAGCAATCTTGGCATCTTTTTATATGGGGCATATGAATTTTTACCATTGCCCCCACTCGGCAACCTGTATAATACAACAGACATACTATAAGCCTGTCCCTAATACCTTTCAATGTGGAACTGTCGAAACTATCCAATAAGGTAGCCAAATCATCCCGCGAAAAGACAGGAGTAGTACCAGTTACATAACTACGCCTTGGAGACTTTAAACTACTAGCTATGTCTCTATCTCGTATTCCCTCGTTATGCAGAAAAGAAAACCAATCTTTAAGGGTGCTTATCCTCCTCTTGATAGTAGCAATAGCCTTACCATTCTCCTTGAGATATTCCCTATAAAGACCTAAGTGCTGTATACCACAATTAGTTACGTCAGTTTGATGTGTTTCTAAAAACAAAGATAAACACTTTAGGTCTCTAACCTTAGCTCGTCTAGTATGCGGGTTGTCTATCCGATTGATGAAATAATCAATGACCTTCAGGCCCAACCCAGCCGAATTGCTGGGAAGGGCTATGCTATAATTAGGAGCGACCTCTATCAGTTTACTCATAGTCTCTCCCTTTCAATTAACTGGTTCAAAACCCTAATAGTCTTTACATTGTGGTCAATAACTAGCCTAGACCAAGCAGGAAAGACTCTCCTTGCCAGATACTCCCGATTAACATTGAACTTGAGGGCATTTATAGCGTTACTCAAGGCGTTGTATTCTTTACTGTAGCCTGTTATGTTGGTTATAGTTTGCATCCGATATTATTGGTTATATGTTTTTATTGTCTTTTTAGCGTCAGGAGGGACTTTCCCCGTTGACAAAAGACAAACTACCCGATAGGGTCGCGGGAGTCAACAACTATTTTAAAATAAATATGCCCCTACAAATAAAGTGCTATTCCTATCGCCGCGTCTCATCCCGATCTCAGCTTGCGTCAAGCTCTAATAAAGCAAGTGATAGAGAAGACATTAGGGATAGCCTCATTACGCAAGAGGAAAATGCCGAAAGATGGGTAAATAATCATGAAAAAGAGGGGTTTGTGCTTGACACACAGTTACGATTAGAGGACAGAGCAGTATCGGCGTCTGTAGGCATTAATCTAGCTAAGGGAAAGCTTAGAGACTTTTTAGAATACTGTAAAGATGGAACGGTCAGGCGCGGGAGCTATTTACTATTCGATAAGTGGGACAGAGGGTCTAGGGGTAATGTAATCCAGCAGTTCAATCTTTTACAAGGTCTATTTGAGTATGATATCACTATAGTTACAGTATACAATAACCAACGGTATAGCTCCAAGATATTGGATTCAGAGTCCCACAAGATATGGATTTTAGTGGGGGAGATGATAGCCGCCTATGCTTTCTCTCAGAATCTTAGAAATACAGCTAAGAATGCTTGGATACGTAGAAGGACTGCAAGCATAGAAGAAGGTAAGGTATTGAATGGAGTCTGCCCTAGCTGGCTAATACAAAAGGATGGTAAATATCATCTAATTGCTGAGAAGGCTATAATAATACGTAGGATATTCACAGAGTACGTTAATGGGTATGGGTGTATGTTGATTTCTCAGAGCTTAAATTCTGATGGTATCCCAACATTCACAGGTAGAGGATATTGGTCTAGTGCAAGAGTGTCATCGATATTAAGAAATAAAGCTATTATAGGATACCACACGTTCCAAGCTGAAAGACTAGAGAATTCGAGAAAGCCTACGCCCATTAAAGCTGATGGCACAGAAGGCTATGAGGAGCATAAGATTTACATAACAGATGAGGAGTTAATATCCGATGCACTATGGACTAAGGCTCAGAATATACGCCTATTAAAAGGGACTAAACGTGGCGCTAAATTTAACTATTCCATATTAGAGAAGCTATTGTATTGTGGATACTATAATAATATGTCTGCTGACATAAATGATAGAGGTAAGATAAGACTAATTACAAGAGGTAAAGATGCGCGGTATTCTATATTCCAGAGCGATAAGTTTATTCAAAGTCTAGAGGGCGGTGTTAACCAATACTGGAGGCAAGATTGTTTAGAAGTAGCGTTCATCAATTCGATGATTTTAACATCTTTGAAAGTAGAGTCTGATACAGAAGATTTAGCTATAGCTGATCTTCGTAATGGCATAGCTACCTTAGATATAGACATAGACAATAAACAGAAGCTAGTGCAGCAACGCAATGATGACTTAGACACTCTAGATATGTCTCCAGAGAGCAGACAGGACAGCCACAGCCGTATAACTAAATTTCAGGTTGAGATAAAGGCGTTATCCACTAAAAGGAATACATTAGATAAAGAATTAGAAGAGGCGCTGACAGAGATAGGTAGCGAGGATGATATAAAGACTATACAGGATAGCTACTTATCTAATTTGGGTAACTCTAAGGTAATATCCTCAATCAACATCAAGCTTAGGGAAAGCGTCAAAGCGATATATCTTTATTCATTAGGCATTAGCTATAATGACAAGGCGTTCCGCACCCTAATGCGTAGAATAAATAAAATAGGTCTGGAGTATGCTGATAAGGGATATAAATTTAAACCCATTAGCTTAAAAGAATTCGAAGACATGACGCCCACTAAATTTGAATATTGCCCCTATCTATACTTCCATAGAATATTTAAGCACGTACCCAAGATGGATAAAAGCTTAGATACTGAGCAAAAGCGCATAGATATAAACGTCATGAATAGATTCAGGCGTGCTATATATAACTACCCTAGATTACCTACAACAAATAAGCTTAATCGCTTTTTTATAGTGTCTCTTGTAAATAAGAGAGTATTCGTATTCAAGACAAAAGATAGCAACCTCGGCAGAAATAGGCTGTCTCCTTTGTGTGAGGGCATAGAGTGGGGATACAATGGCGCTCATGTGATAGGGACAGTAGAGGCATATGATAAACTCCATTCCTCTAAAATGTCATACTCAGCTAAATTTGGAGTACGTAGAGTAAAAGAAGGTCATAACTTTTACAATAGCATGGTATTCGAAAAGCCGTACATTGATTTACAAAAGCGTCCACATAGTCCTACCTTGGGTACGCCTATTGAGTTGTCTTAAAGTAGGCTCGAAACCCTAACACCCTCTTAAAGTTAGCCGCCATGATCTGCGTGGCTTTTTGTGCAAATTTTGGCTGGCATATAACACAGTCATGTATAGTTGTAAACCAAAATGGACGGGCTAAAGCAAGTATATCTTTGGCTACTCCAAATATCATTATATCCCCTTCTAGCCTAAAGTTAATAAAACTAAATTGCCCATGGGGCTTAGCTGTTACTTTGTAGTGTGCAGGATCATCGTCAGCAAATATTCTGCGAGTTTTTAGGTCATTTATAGTTTCTAGTAGAATACCGTAGTTATCTTGGTACGCTCTGGTAAGTCGGCATTTCTCAGGGTCTTTGGGCCTATCATATAGAAATTTATAGAAATAGTCGTTCTTAATTCTTTTCCTATATTCGGCATCTGCTTCATTATCCTTTCTGTCTATCTCCGCTAACGTACCTATTTTGACGTAAAAGTCTCCACGTGGATCAAATAAAGCATGGTATTTCTTAGCCTCCTTGTCAACGTCTTCGGCAGAGTGCTTATCTACTCGATCATAATGTTTTAACAAAAGTAAAGGGTGACAAGCTGAGCAGTCTACTTGTACAAGCGGCCTGTTCTTATAGCGTAAAAGGTAACGGTAGTCCTTAGCATAGTTTGACAAGTTTGTATATATCCTACCTGTCTTGTCATCGTATCTGCAAATGGCAGAGCTGTAGTCCTTTTCCTTAAATTTCCTGTT
>NZER01000330.1 GCA_002690445.1 Candidatus Pacearchaeota archaeon | reverse complement strand
GATAGCGGTAGGGCGGGGTTCCCTACCGCCTAGAATCCATTAGCTGAGGAATAGGGCGGGGACCCTGTTCCATCGCTAATGAGTTCCCCAACGAATATAAATGCTGACAGGGGTTTTGGGGATGTCAGCCTATTTACGGAAATTTCCGTTTCGCCCTCAGAGGGCGACCGCCCCACAATTACCCGCTATATATATTGTGGGGCGGCAGTTGCCCGAGGCGTGACCCGAGGGCAGCCTTTTTGACCTATCTCTCACTGCCTTCTCTCGTTATGTGCCATTTATCATTTGTGACCTTACGCAGCAACCCGAGCTCAACAAGCCTACTTATATTGTCACTTAGTGTCCTACGGTTAAATCCACGTTCTTCCATTATAGCCAATCTAACCTGCTTTAGAGAGTACATATTACCCTCGTGGGTAGGCTGCATTTCCTGCAGACCCCATATAACTCTCTTTAAGCCATCAATTGACATCCTCAGTTCCCGCCATCTGGTTAGGTACTGGTGTAGCCAGTACACTTTGCTTACCCTGTATGTTAATCACTTGCAGATTAACAACCTTACCAACCCATTTATCGGTATTCACTCCGAACTCTGCCTTTAGGTTTTGGGCTGATGACCTATTAACCCGCCACTTCTTCTGCCTGCCATCTACCTCTATCTCCATGGTGAGCTTGTCTCCCCATTCTGTCTCTTGGTATTCACCTGCTGATGTTATTACTCCTTTCTTCTTGCTTAATTCCTTAACCGTATCTGCGTTAAGGTACTCACTTTCTGTTGCTTTTGTTGCGTCAACCATTTACTTTTTCCTCCTCACTTGTTTTTTCTGTTGGCTTTCTAACCACATCATTCACTATCCTAATATAATTTAATCTATTCATTTTTCCCAGTATGTCGGCTATGGTAGATTCTTTTAGCCCTGTCTTTAAGCCTACTTCATCCATGAAGCTAGCTAAATCAATATCTCTTGTCTGTATTAATGCTAATATGTCTGCTTGTATTTGCTTGGTTACTTTTACGTGGTCTGCCATAGGGGTGTATCTCCATCAGCTTGTTAGTTAGCTGATAGTATGGTAGGGGTGGGTGGGGTGTATATATATTAATCGGTGATACAGGACAACAAAATTTATAAAGAATCTAAATAATCAAATTAGCTTAGTTAGTAAGCCATTATTATTCTTTCTAAATAGCATACCCCCCCCACATGACAGCTTACTTTTTATTTCTACTAGGATATACACCCCCCTCGAGAGCAAAAAAGAGAGAGCCTTAATCGGCTCTCGTTTCTAGTACTTCTTGCCAGTTGATTTCTGCCCAGTCTCTATTAGACCAAAAATCACAGATTTTATAACCTATTTCATCTACATGGCAAAACATTTTTTCTAGTTCTTCTTTTAAGTCGTCGGCTGTTCCTTCATAATTATTAAATAATTTATAAAGTCCTTCGTCAGTGTCTAAGTTTAGACATAGTAACCATGTTTCATAGTTAGTATATCCATTATATTCAGTAGAAGAGGGCATTTTACCTCCCTCCATGAAACTCTAGATAGTTTTCAATCAAACTATGTAGATTTCTTAACTCACTTCTATTAAATGAGTTCGTATTAGCTGGCTTACCATCCTTGCCAGTATATACTTTCTGTACTACTACATTTTTTGAAATAAACTTAACAGGGTCATTTCCTGTTAGCTTACTTCTCTCGTTGCTGAACTCAGACAACGATACATTACCTAACCTATCTACAAATGTTGGTTTTATTTCCATTTATATCAACTCCGTCTTTCGACATACCCTATTCGAAAGAAGGTAATCGTGTATTTTCTGGACGTATAGCGGAACTCTCGATAAATTTTTCTAGAACTTTATGTTCAAAATTTACGATAAGAGTTCTGCGTGTCCTAGAAAATACCTAAAATCAATAATTAAGCGAAAATTAGTTAAATATCAAAGTGTTTAATGGCAGTATGGAGATAGAATTTGATGATGATGATTACGAAGATTTAGGGGATTATGACTTAGATAAATATGGAGAAGAAGAATAATGGCTGACACAGGAGTTTTCGCAACAACTGCAGAAGTGAGCAGGAAAGCAGGAGCAAACGCTAGTGCTACTTCCAACGCAGAAGCATACATTAATCAATATATGGCAGAAGTTGAAAGCGCCATAAATTCTATGGTGAGATATAATTTTTCTGATAATTATTCAACTCTGAATGGAGATACCAAAGAAATATTAAAAGAAATCTCCAGTAATTTGGCTGCAATCTATGTAATAAGCTATGATATGAGCGGATTCACCTCGAGAACAGAAGCGGAAGACATGATAAATGTTTTAAGAGATGCGGCATTAAGGGGCATTTCAATTCTAAGAGATAAAAAAACACAGGAGTTTATTAATGATTCATAATGGTATTTGAGCATGATTTCAAAAACTTTCCAGAACTCACAAATAAACAGATGGAACACTTGCAATTTGTATCGCCTCACAAGCAGATAACAGAAGATTTCGATGCTACTGTAGTTAAAGTACACGACGGAGATACTGTTACATTAAGGGCAGCTTTCAGAGATTTTGATTTCCCATTAAGATTGATAGGGATAGACGCCCCAGAGATGAACGCAGGGGGTGCAGTGGCGAGAGACT
Source organism: Candidatus Pacearchaeota archaeon (assembly GCA_002690445.1). The sequence goes on along the minus strand of NZER01000330.1, from coordinate 6,732 downwards.
GGCTCAAAGCAAGAGTATTAGGATCATCAGTTAGAATAGAAATTGATAAAAAAGAAAGGACAGAAAAATGGGGAAGGCTGTTGGGAAGGTTAATTCACAGGGGGATGGATGTAGCACAAGAAGAAATATATTTAGGATTAGCACCGCCTTACGAAGAAAGAGGAGAAGAAATCCCTAACATTAATGAAACATTATCACTAAAACAATGGCTTTAAATACATTATTTCCAAGACAAAGAGAACTAGTTAATTATGATTATTTTGATATAGCAGAGGGTGTAGGCTATGTTGTATATTTTGGGTTAGTGGGGGATGCAGGAGAAAACATAGTCAGCACAACAAGCAATATTTATTCTGAGAATATTTGCTCTATATTAGTTTCAGAGGGATTGAGTACATCATTTGTTAAAAAGTTTAACATGGATTTTGACATAACATATAACAGACCAAAAAACATCAAAGGGTTGATATTTGCAAATATACCTATAGGGGTAGCTGCAGATGATGACACAGGGACTAATGTAGAATTTTATGCAATCTGCAAAGCAATCCATTATGACGGTTCTACAGAAACAACACTAGCGACAGGAACATCGAGGACAGCAGACGTACAGCAGTTAAGAACAAGTGAGACATCATTTGGCTGCATGATTGCAGCCTGCAAGATGAACGTAACAACATTAAAGCATTTCAAGAAAGGAGAAACACTGAGGTTTACTGTAGAGGGTTGGTTTAAGCTAGACGCAGGCTCAAATGACGAGCATTTAATGATATGCCACGACCCAAAAAACAGGAACTTCAAAACAGGAGCTTATATAAGCACAAATAACGAATTAGAATTTGCAAATGAACAAGATGGAGGAGGAACAGTAATCCATGAGAGTACACAAATGATATTTCATGTACCTTATGTATTGGATACAGCATAATGCCGGAAACAGACATAGATTCAGCAATAGCAACAGATGTAAAAAACACTATAGTAGATTATTCTGTAGACTCGATAAGCACAGACGCAGCAGGCTCTCAAAAAGAAACATCATGGCAAAGCCATAATTGGTCTAAAAATCTAGGTTATTATAAAACAATTCCAGAACTTAAAGTAGCTATTGATACAAAAGCAAATTGGACAATAGGAGCTGGATTTCAAGCAGAGGAAGCAACAACTCTCCATTTAGGGACAATAAAAGGCAACGGAAAAGATACATTTAACTCCATCATAAAAAATATGATTAGGATTAAAACTATTGATGGAGATTCATACGCAGAAATTATAAGGGATAAAGAAGGAGTATTATTAAATCTAAAGCCCTTATCTCCAGATTCCGTAAAATCTGTTCAAAATATGAAAGGGAGATTTATAAGGTACGAGCAAATAAATAAAATAAGAGGGCAGAAGTCCAGAAAATTCCAGCCAGACGAAATTCTACATCTAAGCCGAGAAAGGATAGCAGACGAGATACACGGGATAAGTGTAATCCCCTCAGTAGAAAATATAATCTTAATGAGGAATGAGGCTATGGCTGACTGGAAAAGGGTAATGCACAGGAATGTGGACCCATTATTTATATTCCATCTGGATACCGACGACGCAGGAGAGATAGCTAAATTCAAAGCGACGCATGACGGAGCAAGAAAGAATGGAGAAAATCTGTATGTGCCTAAAGGTGTTGTAGAGCCAGAGCTGGTAGCCACAGCAGCAAACGCAAGCCTCAACCCATTAACATGGATTAACCAATTAAATGATTATTTTTTCCAAGCGGTTAACGTTCCGCAGATAATTATCGGCAACGCTAAAGAATTCACAGACGCCAGCGGAAAGATTGTATATTTAGCTTTTGAGCAGAGCGTCAAAGGAGAGCAGCTATATATAGAGGAACAGATATTAGCACAGTTAGGGATAGAGATTAGATTAACATTCCCTGCAAGCTTAGAAACAGATGCTATAAGCGACAGACCAAGCGAAGTAGATTTAGTAGAGGAAGAACCAATAGAAGAAGCAACACAACCAAATGATACAACACAGGAAATCGAAGGTAAAACATGAAAATCCTAACAATAGCAATTTTATCAATTACTGCTTTAGAATTATTCGCCTTATATTTGGGTATCAATGGTACCTTATTAACTATTGTAATTGCAACTATTGCTGGACTAGCAGGTTTAAAGACAAAGACACCTAAGATTATGGAGAAATTATAAATGCCTCACAATAAACCGAAGCCAAAACGAAAGCCAATACCGACCCCAGCACCATTCAAGCAGTCGCCAGACCTAGTTGAAACAGGACAGATACCATCGAGTGCACCGCCGTTTAAGCAATCAAGAAATTTAGTTAAGACTGGACAAGTGCCGTCAGCGGCGCCTTTTAAGCAATCAAAAGACCTAGTTAAAACAGGGCAAGTAACATCAGAGCCTTTTAAGCAATCTACTGATTTAGTGCAGACAGGACAGATTCCATCATTACCATTTAAACGTACATTAGACTTAGTTAAAGCAGGGCAGATAGAAACAAAAAAAAATATTCAAGATTTTAAAGCAGCATTTGGAAAACTAACTCCAGAAGAAAGTAGAGAAAGGTTAGAATTAGCACTATCAATATTGCCTGTTGGAAAGGTAATTAAAGCAGCAAAGGGAGCTAAAATAATTTTAAGAGGGAATGTTTTCACTAAGGAAGTAGCTGTAGGCGGTAGAAATGTAAAAGTAGGTTTGACCTCAGTAAAAAGGGCAGCAGTTAGAATAGTTGAATCAGCAGAATGGAAAATATTAGCAGCCGTTACAGCAGCCGTACAATTGGCAGCCACGACACTAACACTGGTTTATGGGGGGAGAGTATTTGGTAAATTTCTAGGAATGGAAGAAGCAGCACAAACTATCGGAATAGCCACAAGAGACGCGCTAATAGCGGATAATGAAGAAGCATATAATATCGCTGCAGCAACAAGAAATGAGATATTAGCAAACGACCCATATTGGGACACATTAAGTTCTTATATTCCTTTTGCTAATGTTGAACACGGACTACGAAGATTCAAAAAAGCTGCCACAGTAGCTGCTGAAGTCTACGATATGGTGGCAGAAGCGAGATTCTCTGGAGAAACAGAAGAAGAAAAACACGCAAGATGGAGACAGGAAGAATTAGACCTAGTAACTGCAAAAAGTGAAGAATTTAACAGGCTAAGAAAAGAACAGCTAGAATGGGAAAGAGTACATGGATATAGAATTGCACCTAGAATAAATTATACACAAGAAATTAAACAGACAAAAATAGAAATAGAGGGATTTTACAGACAAGTAGCTAAAACTAATGCAGACCTTAATAAAACTAAAGCAGGGAATTTATCAAGCCTAAATTTTGGGCTGATATAGGGGGGATAAAATGACAAAAGAAGTAAAACCAGAAGTTAAGGAAGAAGCAAAACCTACAGAACCAATAAAGGAAGAAGTTAATAAATCTACAGAATTAATAGATAAAGCAAACGACGCAGCAGATAGATTAGAAGCAGCGAATAAAGAATCCGAGAAGCTAAAAAAAGAACTAGAAATTTTACAGGCAAATACAGCACTAGATGGGAAAGCAGATGCAGGGCAGCCACAATTAACAGAAGAAGAAAAAGGAATAGAACAAGCTAAGGCTTTAATAGCAGGCTCAGGCTTTGAAGATAGATTATTTCCCTCTAAGAAAAAATGATTTTTGTAAAACATTTATGTCTAAAGTGCAAAGAGATAAGGAGATTTGTTAAAGACACACCAAGAGATAAGGAGAACACTTGCGGAAACTGTTGGAATTGGCAAAAGAGACCGCCCAAAGCATTGGACTTAGTTGGTGGCAGAATTTAGAAAAGTTTATATATAAGATTACTTTATAAAGGAAATAATGGCAAATGAAGCAGTTATTATTGAACTTCTAGGGAATGGCGGAGACCCAATAAGATTTACTTGCGCGGATGGCACAGGCATAGAAAAAGGAACTTTAATGGAATTGACAGACCCAAGAACAGTCATTAAAATTTCTGCAGCAGATAAGCCAGTAGTAGGGATAGCAGCAGCCGAAAAGGTTGCAAGTGATGGAGCAACCACAATAGCAGTTTACACTAATGGAATTTTTGATTTATCAGTAGGAAGCGGAGCGACTACAGTATTAGGGAATGATGTAGTTTCCAACGGTTCAGATAATACAGTAGATACCTATGACACATTAGATGATGAGAAAGGTTATGTCATAGGTAAATCATTAGAGACAGGGGGCAACAGCGAAGTAGTTGCTGTAAGGGTTTTGAAATAAAATGGCAGATTCTACAGGCATGGCAGATTTGAGAGCAGAGAATGTTTCTAAAGTAGTTGTAGGTTTTGCATTACAAGAGTATAGATTAAAATCTTTATGTATGGTGCAAAGCTCAAATTCATGGAAAGAGACCTACCAAAAAGAAACCGCAACAGAATTAACAGGTGGGACAGGCTCAACAGTTAAGGGAATTCCGAGATTAGCTAACTTCCCTTATGGCGAAGTTACATGGACAGAAGCCAGCTCAAGATTAGTCAAGCATGGTATGGACGCAGTAATTTCATGGGAAGACGCAAAGACAAATGAAATAGACGTTATTGCTAGGACGCTTTTAAGGGTCGCAAGAGCGGTAGCCAGTTCAGTAGACTTAGATATTTATTCAGCTTTCACAACAGACAATGGGAATACTGTTGCAACAGGAGCAGCATGGGACGCAGCAGTTGTAGCAGACAGAGACCCAATTCAAGATATTTTAAATGGAATCAAATTAATTTCTATTGATAATTATGACGCTCTGGGGGGGAGCGGATTTTTATTGCTTAATCCAACGGATTATGCCAACCTTCTAGGAAATGCAAATGTAAGAAATGCAGGACAATTCTATACAGATGATGTTACTAGGAATGGTAGAGTAGGTAAACTATTAGGACTTAATGTAATTGTTTCAAATTCTGTTGATGCAGATGAAGCGGCAATAGTGATTGCAAATGAAGCCTGCACGTGGAAATCTGCAGCAGACTTAAAAGTTACATCAACAGAGGACGCAGGGGTTAAATGGACTATCCGAGCATGGGAAGTAGGAGTAGCCCAAGTAAAGAACCCTAACGCAATTTGCATAATCACAAATACGGCAGCTTAAAAATGTCAAAAGAAGGACAAATAGCGAGAGGAGAAAAATATTCAGCAAGAATAGCCAAAGGGCTGCCATTACCTCAACAAGTTGACGCAAAAACAAATGCAGATATTTTAGCATACAATAATTCTCTTACAGAAAAGCCGGACATTACAACAAAGAGCCACAAAAAATCAAAAGGGGGTTAACATGGTAGATACCGTCTTAGACACCCTAGCGATTAAAGAACTTCTAGTTAAGAATGGTAAAATCAGAGTAGTTGACGCACTAACAGCAAACGCAACAGCTAACGTCACAATTTCTAATGTGGCACCTGCAGCAGTGGGGACAGCAACAATATCAGCATGGCTGGAGATAGATGTAGGGGGAACGGCATATTATATTCCGTGTTGGACTTAAATGGCAGCAGGAGATGTAGACGTTCAAATTGTAGAAGCAACAACAGCAGCGGTGGACACAGCAGTTACAGCTATGCGAACAACTGCTAATGATAAATGGATGGCAGTTTCTTTAGCTAATGGTCAGCAAGTAATGATTATTAATGTAGAAGAAGCGTAAAATGCTAAAAAGATTATCTATAAATGTATTTCTTGAAGATGACGACTATACTAGGCTGGTCACATCAATAAATAAAATAAAAGATTTATCAAAAAATATTTCTAATGAAAAGAGTTCTATTCAGGTTCATGACTGCGGGCATGATAAAAACAAGCCATGCACAAATAAAGTGGTGTTATTATAATGGCAGCAGGAGATGTAGATGTAGATGTTAATTCAGTTGACGCTAGACATGGAGCATGGTTTGATGGCTCAGATGATAGGGTTGTTATTGCAGACAGTACACCTATGAGATTTGCTGAAGCAGGTGAATCATTCACTGTTTCTTTTTGGATGAAACCACATGCAACACAAAACGCATCAGCAGATGTCTGCGGAACGGAAACATCTATAGGTTCAGTAAAGGGATGGGTGGTTAGAACAGGCTCACCATATGGTCTATTTGTAAATGATGGTTCGGGTTCAACTCAAACAAATTTTGGTAGTTCAACAGTTCACAGATGGAACCATCTCACTTTTGTTATAGACAGAGATTTAGATGAAGCCAGAACATATTCAGATGGTGTTCTAGCTAATACAAGCAGCATTACAGGAGATGGTTCTTATGAAGCAGATACAGGTATGGAAATTGGAGTTTCAAATTTTGATGATGTAACCAATAGAAATTACACAGGAGTTATAGGAGATTTCAGAGTGCATAATGTAGCATTGACAGCAGAAGAAATAACAGATTTATTTGGTGGAAAAAGAATAACAAGAGGATTAATACATGAATGGCTTTTGAAAGATGATTATACAGATACGGTAGGGTCAGATGATGGAACAAATACAGGCTCATTTCTAGGAATACACGAAGCAGTAGTTTCTAAAGCATTACAAGCTAGGAGAGTTACAGCAAATGATATTTATTTATCTTACGAAAGCGCTGGAAACCAAACTGCAACGATACATATAGAAGAGGCATAATTTAGAATACTCATTAGCTTGTCATTCCAAATATATACCTCAATATAGGTAAATTTCTAGGGATTTCGCGT
>NZER01000329.1 GCA_002690445.1 Candidatus Pacearchaeota archaeon | reverse complement strand
TGGCAAAATTTTAGTACCGTCTGATTCGATTAATGATGAAGTCGCTAAGACTCTTCAGAGACACGTTGAGATGGTTAGGAAAGGAATCTCAGATAAGACAGGAAGACCTGCTACAGGTGATCAACTTTTAGCAGGTATAGCTAGTCGTTGGAATAGTATGGCTGTGGCATCGACAATTTTTGGAGATGATGAGATTGATGAGGCTAAGAAGTACGTTAAAACATCAAGGATGAAAAATGCCTGAAGATACGAAAGACGATAAGAAAAAGTATCCTGAAGTCTGGCGTATGTTTGATGGGGTAGGAACCTATCTGGGATACATATCTGAGAACCCTGAAAGTTCCCCTGCGCCCGATAAATTTCACATTCTTATCAATGGTAGAGAGAATCCCTACTTAGATGAATTGGTCTGGACCTTTCACACACTAGGCGAAAATATATACGAACTTCCTGAGCACTCCGACGGAGAGCCGGGAAGTTATGTGATTGCTCCCATAGATAAAGAAGAAGCATTGGATATGCTGACAGACAGTGGTTTTATGGCTGTTCTGTCTTCTGATGATGATCACGAAGAACTTATCCGTGAGATCGATAAGTTAGAGACTATTAAAGGCGGAGAGAGCAAAAGGTATTCGCGTAGTTAGCTGTGACAGACAAACTTGTTTCTCAGATAGAAGACTTCATTTCTAAACAACAAGGACCCGCTGCGGCTGATCCTCCTTTAGATTTTGTTGATGAAGCTAAACCTCAAGATACTGCAACTGCCGCTCAAGCACCTCGTTCTAAAGGTGGTGCGGCTCCATCCGGTAAAGTTCCAACCAAGATATATGAGATGGTACGTCGGGGTGGTCGGGTATTTGAGCGTGTTCGTACTGCGTGGGTTAATCCAGAAGTTGCGGAACGTAATGAACAGAGCAAATTAGCTACAGATTGGATTAGAACTCTTGGTAACTATCTTCCACTTTATTTTGTTGGCGGGTATGTCAGAGATAAGTTTCTAAAAAAAGCTCCTGCTGACATAGATATCATTTCACTTATACCGCTTTCTCAAGTACGTCCTATTTTAAATCGTTTGAATATTAGATTTACTGAACACTCTAATGCTCACTCTCGTATTAAGTTTAAGGTGGGTGGTCTTTCTGTAGATGTAGTTAGTGTGCAGGGAGATCAATTAAAAGATAATTTACTATCACGAGACTTTACTATTAATGCGGTTGCCCAGTCAGTTACCGGACAATTTTTTGATCCTTCTCGTGGATTAGATGATGTTAAAGCAAAGATATTAAGAACTCCCGGTGGTGATCCGGTTACCACATTTAAAAACGATCCTATGCGTATTTTACGCGGGATTAGATTTCTTTCTAATTATCCTTTAAAGATTGATTCTAGTATTCCTTCTGCAGTGAAAGAAACAGTTGACGGTCTTTCTTCTGCTAAACCTCGTAGAATTGGTTTTGAGTTTAAAAAGATTTTACAAACTGAGAAACCGTGGGTTGCTGCAAAGTTATTTGCTGAGTGGGACGTCTGTAAATATATATCTGAAGACTTAAATAATGTAATTACTCTTAAACAACGTGGCTCACAGCATAGATATAACGCTTGGGCACAGATGCTTGCGGCGTTAAAGAAGGCAAAAAGTCGTGAATTAGTTGTTAATGCGGCAATTATGCTCTCTTTTATTGGTAAATATAAAGTCTCTAATGGTGGAAAGGATGCAGACTTTACTGGTTGGGAAGAAGAAAGCGCGAAAATGGCGCACAAAGTGTTACTTAATCTAGGCTTTAGCAAAGAATATGCTAACCGAATTCATCTAATTATCTATAATATGAAGATTTTATCTCTAGAAAATCCCAGTAAAGATGAATATAGAAAGGTTGCTTTGTCACAAAGAGAGGATTTGGAGAATTATTTCACCGCAATTGAGTCTTTAATTATTACCAGCAATATAGATACCAGTCGGTTTGCAGAACTAAGAAGTAATATTGAACGATATGCGAATAAAAATAGAGAGGTTGATGGACAAGAGTTAGGTACAACTAGCGGTGTAGAGAAGTTTGATGATACCGATAAGTTGTTGAAAGCGTCCGATATAGATTTATTACGTGAAGCTGGGCAACTTTTAGGGAAGATATAGTATGAGTAGCATCGGACGTCCGCGTTTAGACCAGAAAGACGGATACCATCGTCATGATGGCTATGATCGTCTTCATCCTGTAGAGCAGCATCATTGGGGTGATTTGCATAAGTCTAATGATGGTGATGCGGCGGTAGAGATACTTACCTTATTAGAAGGTATAGAAAGACTTGAAAAGCAGGATATCGGTTCTGAGATGCTGTTAGAATTAGAAAAATCTATCCATACTTTGTTACAGATCAAACGTGCTAAATCTGGTAACAGACATGAGAATAAGCATAAATTAAAAGACCCCAGAGAAGAACAGTCCGTTTTAGGTGACACGGAAGGCGAGGTTAGGGAACCGAACACAATAGGTTTACCATAAAGGAAGGTAAGGTATGACAACGAAGAAGACAGTTACGGAAATTCCAGTAGTAAGTCAGGCAGACATCGATGATCTACGCGCTCAGGTTTTATCTATCCAAAATTTGGTAGAGGTTACTCATAAAGGATTAGACGTTCTTACTACCAGATTTAATGAGTTGGTAGAAAATACTCCCGATACTGACAATCAGTCTGATGAGTATAAAGTCCAAGTTATGTGGGATTACATACAGAGATTTAATACTCTTCTTAATAGCGGCAGAATAACTAATACCGTAGATGGCTCCGCTGAGATTGCTCTTAATGAGATTCTTGGTGATGACGCGTAGTGGTAAAATCTCGTGTCCATCGCAGAAAACCTTTCGCGCTTAATAAGCCTAAGCGACAGACACGAAAGATAAATAAGTCTTCAGCTTTCTGGCAGAAGTTAGCTAGGACTGAGCCTAATAATGCAGAGATGACTCTTTATGGAATCATGTGTTATTTAGATCTACCTTATAAATACACCGGGAGTGGTCAATTCATCTTGATGGGCTGCGCTCCCGATTTTGTGCATCGAGAGAAACGTAAAGTTGTAGAGATGTATGGGGAGCGATGGCACGATCCTTCTGAAGAAGAAGCGCGTATTAAGTTATTTTCAATGTCAGATTACCAGACCTTGATAGTTTGGCAGAAAGAATTAAAACCAGATAATAGAAAAAAGTTATATAAAAAGTTACAAGAGTTTGAGCTGTTAGTTTAATGATACTTAACTTAACACTAAACGAGATTCTTTATTTGGATGATAGCCTAACTCTAATAAGAGAGGATGGAGATTTCGATCCCCGATTCTCTGGAAGTAGATTATTGGCTCCGATGGCTATTTCTGCTGCTCCCCCAGAATTATTATTAAAACTAGGGTCCGCTTTTCTTGAGTTATCTGATAGCGGGGATTCCACTTCTGTTGAGGTAGATGAGGATGATTTGTGGTTACTGCGTGAAGTAACTAATTCTGGAATATCCTATAACGGCGAGAGGATAGGTTTAAGTCTAAAGAAGAAAATCTATACAGCTTTACATGATATGTACGTTAGTGAAGTTCTTGATGAGATGGAACTACCACCAGTCGATTTATCAATAACCGAACCTAATATGAATCGAGATCGGTTAGACGCGTTTCATTATCTAGAAGACGAGTCTGAATAAGCTAACATCTTACCGAACTTTATATGTGTTCGACATACGCGTCTTTCATTTTTACTGGTAATTAGCTGTCCGCATATGTGACATCTAGCTACATATTGTTTGGATACACATCTCTCACATCTTGCTTTACCGTTTCTAGTAAGAGTTCCAGTAGTTGTTCTTGTAGATTCACCGCATGCATAACAGTTAGTAGCTACATTACGTAATTGATTTTTTACTCTTATGTGACGTTCTTTCTGACACGCTAATTTAGTGCAAGCGATTATTCTTTTTGCTGTTAGTTTACTGGCAGTTATATTTACCTGATCCCCACAAACAGCACATGTTTGTTCAGGGATAGATCGGTTACAACATGTTGATTGATACTTATGTTTGGGTATGAATGAAGAACCACAATATGTACAGGCTCTTTCATTACCCTTCCATCCAGCAACGTATCCCATTAAAAATTGTCTCACTCGTTCTCTAGAGATGTTTAGTTTCCTAGATATCTCAGATTTAGTGTAACCCTCTTTAAATAGTGCTTCGGCTTTGATCTTATTGCTATTTACCATAAGAGAACTCCTACTGGTAACTTTTTAGCACCTCATCAATAGCACTGTCTTCCATATCTACTTTATTACTTTCAGAGCCACTATCTAATACTTGCGACATTATTTCTCTTTTGTTATTTATTACTTTTGCCATTCTTTCATCGAATGTATTCTCGACCTGCATATACTGAATAAGAACTCCTCGGTCTTGTCCTATTCGATGTATACGATCTTCCATCTGTTCTTCTAGTGATGGTGACCATTGGCGTTCTACAAACAACGCATTGCTTGCAGCGGTTAATGTGATTCCCATCCCCATTGCAGAACTTGCTAGGAATACCTTGCAGTTATCGTCTTCTTGAAATCTATCTATATACTTCTGGCGATCTTCAGTTGGTGTACTACCGTCTGCGCGTACATACTTAATTTTTGCGTTCTTTACATTTTCTTCGAGTTTGTTCAGTACATCTTGATGATGTGCAAATACAACTAATTTGTTGTCACTTTCTGTTACTTGCTTAATATAACTGTTTGCTATTTCTACTTTAGCCATACCGATGGCATGTCTAAGCAATCCTAGTTTTGCTAATACATCTGGAACTTGAAGACTTCTATCACTTTTTAGTGCATCTAAACTCCAAATCAGATCCTTTTCCTTTTTAATATACTCTTTTCTATACTTATAAGGTAACTCTAAATACATTGTTTGACGTCTTTTTGCAGGTAATTCAGTTAAAACCTGTTCTTTTTTACGTCTTAGCATTAAAGATTTAAGTCTTTTTCCTAGTTCATTAAGGTTAGTTGCACCAGAAAACTGCCATATTTGACGGTTACCAATGCGAATTTGTCTTCCACCGCAGTATCGAGTACCAAAGTAAACCCAATTATTAAATTCTTTTGGGGCAATCATGTTCAAGAAGTTATAAAACTCTATTGGTCTATTCATAATAGGTGTACCAGATAGCCCAATTACATATTTAGCTTTTCTTCCTAACCTTTTTGAGGTCTTACTTCTCTTGGCTTTAGATTCTTTAATGGCAGTAACTTCATCAAATATGATTGATTCGACATTTACACTATCTATATCTTTCAATCTCCAGATCAAATCATAATTAATTACATAGAAATCATTACCTGATTCAAACGTATCCTTTCCATTACGGATAAGTTGGACATTAGCATCCGGTATCCACTTCTTTATTTCTCTATACCAGTTCTGTTTAACTGAGGCGGGGCAAACTACCATTACAGGTCTTATCTCTGGATGTAGAGATAACCATGCAATAGCCTCAATTGTTTTACCAAGACCCATCTCGTCTGCAATAAGGATTCCATTACCTTCTTTATAAACCTCTTCCATATACGCAACACATAGTTCTTGGTATGGAAACAAGTCATAAGGAAGGGATAGCTTATTTTTTATGTCTTCAACATTAGCAAGAGCATCAGGAGATTTCAGATCGCTGATAGAGGCAGACCCACCAAGTTCTAGAAGAACCGCTGACGCGCCTCTAGTCTGCTCTGCAAGAGTTGCTAGACCATTAGCTATCTGAGGATAGTATTCCCCGATATACCCAATCGCTCGATCAGCAAACTCATCTGACACTTACCATGCCTTTTCGTCAGGTAGCCAAGTACGTGTGGGTATAGTCTTGATCTTCTCAATCAGTGCGGGGTTATATGGAAAGTTAAGTTTCATACTCATAAATAATTATAATAAAGTTGACATGACCTATGTCAACTTCTGTTTTCTATCGTATCTATTGACAAGTCCTTTGACTTCTCCCATCTCTTCTATATCTTCTAATGCCATTCTTTCGTTACCGCCATAGGAGAAAATTTGAAAATCATGGAAGTCATAGAACTGGTCTTTTTGACATCTGTCACACCAGTAATTTGATCCATATTGACGTTGTAATCGTCCTTCACATACCCCACAAAATGTATTGAGAGAGTAGATATTAGAACTGTCTGCATAAGACATAAAAGGTTGCTCTTCCTTTTTTCCAACATAACGTCTTTTTTTATCCATAAACTTTTGTCTGACTTCAGTATGGATTTCATTAGGAACTTCATCACTCCATCTTCCATGTAGGTTCTCATCTGATTCAACTTCGACCAAATAGAATTTGGTTACCTGTTTAACTTCTGTAAAAACTGCGTATTGTTTAGTCATTAGTTAGTTCTTCCTTTAGACGCAAATCCTTCAAAAGACCCATCATTAAAACCTTCTGCTCCCAGACACACATGGAGATATTTTTCTATCTCTGCCACCCTCTCCGACATCTTTA
>NZER01000328.1 GCA_002690445.1 Candidatus Pacearchaeota archaeon | reverse complement strand
TTATTGGTAGCGGGTCATCCCCGAGGCTTTCTAGGAACTCAGCGATTGGGTCTGTCTTTAGAACCGAAGTGCAAAAGCGCAACCAGCGGTTAGGGAAGATTCCTTTCTCCCGTATCATTTCCGCCATACCACCGGGGTATTTGCTCGACGTTAGAAATTTCAGTTCGCCGTCACAAAGTCGCTGGTTTATCACTTCTTCTAAGTAGGTATAGACCTCGGGAGCCTCCCAACCGGTGTCGCAAAAAACGTAATGTATTTTATTGGTGCGGTGGACTTCGTTTTCAAGCAACCAGATCAAGGTTGCGGTTGAATCCTTACCCCCCGATAGGGACATGACGACGGGACGACCGCTTTCTTTTACAAATTGTAAGTACTCACTTTGTTCCATCGTCAAACCCCTGGGTTTCCTCTGCTAGTTATTTCCTCGCACCAACTGAACGGTCGCCCTAATTGGCTCTGAACTGGTCCCTGCAATCTGGATCGGTTCGGGTAGATCTATCGATCTAATGTCCACGGTCATGCTTTCTAAGCACTGGGTGAGGATTACTTCAATAGGGGTTTCATCTCCATAGTCTGGGATCGGAGCGTAATTATCAAAGATCAGCTGTAGTGCCGTGCCACTGACAAAGCCCACAATACCGGCAGAATGGGTCAGGCTGTCGAACGCCTTGCCAGAAAACAGACCGTTATTGTAACCAATGATAAAAGCGTTACTGTTCCAAAAGTGCATTATTTTGAGATATTGCCACGCGTTGCTTTTCCAACCGTCGTCGTCAAACTTGTGGTCAAACACCGTACGCAGATCCTCCACATTATAACCAACACTAATGGAGTCCAACGGGGCTACGCAAAGACTAGATTTACATTCAAGGGATATTGGGGTCATTTCAGTTCCTTATAAAAAAGTGCTCCGGCAGTGGTCGAGTTGGACAGAATGTCCGTTGGGAATACCACCACCGAAGCGCTAAAACTCATCGGTAAAATATTTCTTCGCGTCATACCAAGCGGCGACGCACGCTATTGCCCACAGAGCAACGCACGCTGTAGCGAAGACGGTAAGAACGCCGATCGCTAGGTCTGGTAAATTGTTACTCACTTGCACCCTCTTTTTTTGGGACTAGGGGTGGGAGAAGCGTGTCGTAAATTGTTCTCACGCGCACAACAAATTCTTGCGGTGTCGCTTTTTGGAGGAATGAACCGCCGGTATAATAGAACGGGAGGTTCCCTCTATTCACCGCCGCAGAATTCTTGTTTGCTTTCTTATTGGAACCGCGTCCTTTTTTTCTACCCACGTTTTTTCTCCTTGGGGTTTAATTGTGTTTTCGGTTTGTACTTGCGAAGCCCGTCGCCGACCCTTTCAAAGACAGGACCGAAGCGGGTGAATACTTTTGCGAATTTTGCCGAATTCTTCCCAAAGTAGACGAAGACCGAACCGTGGGCGGGTGAAAAGCTCTCCCGGTGTGGGTTTTCAAAGCTAATTCTACCGGTCACAAAGCAAACGGAGAAGTCCCACAAGTTCTGGAACCAAGCCGTGTCCGTTGCATTGTTTACCAACAGAATTGCTTCGTCGATATTTTGCTCTTCCCACTCTTTTTTTAATTTGCGCACCCAGATCCCGACCTGCTTTCGACTATACGGGGGGTTTAGAAAAACCTTTCCTCGCCACTGAAAGTCCAAGCCGCTGCGTTCTTTGGTGAACCAAACCCGAGCATTGACGGTGCGCTGCGCGTGTTCGCAAGATGCAGGATCCAGATCTATCCTACCCATAACGTCGCGAACTGCGTCGAGGATGTAGCTGGGCGTATACCATTCGGCAGACTTCCCAACGCTTTTATAAAATAGCTCTTTCTCTTTTGTCACGGTGCTACCCTCTGTTCGTAGAAATTGCATCCAAGAAGCTGGTCCTCGCGGTTCAGCTGTTGGTCAAACCGGATGCACTTCCAGTCATTTGGTTGTTGAAGAAGTGGCCGTCCGTTTCGGCATGAACGACAATTCTTGTGGGGTAGCGCGTCGCGATGGCAGATTGGCAGATGGTCGCAAAACTTGCACTCATACCAGTCCTCGCTTGAAGAAATACGGTCGGGGATAAATTCGGAACTAACTACGTGCCGCGCGGCAGCGATGTCCCGTTCTTGGGTTTCGACATCCGGTAAAACTAACTCAGAATAAAGCTCTTCTGTGTCTTTATTCAGCACCATGTAAAGAAACGCATCCAACGGCCACGCGCTCTTTTGGGACGCTTTCATGTATCCTTGCATCTGGGAGAAATGGATTGGTTTTGCTTTTTCGACTTCCTGTTTGCACAACTCTCGAAAGAGGCTCGCCTTCATTGTTTTGAGTTCTAAACCGCAATTTCTACCGGACTCGAGTAAATCAATCACAATCCCGTCGATGGACCCACCTATGACGGGGTAGCGCGCATCTTTAAACGAGAACTGTTCACCGTCTGGATTCTCAGGGGTAACGCTACCGGGCACCGCTGATAAGACTTGAAAGCCAGCGGCTTCAAGCAATTGCACAAAACGCGGTTCTTCACGGTGGCCTCGGTTAAATATTCGGAGGATTCGCGCTTGAAAGGTCTTCAGCGTCATCCATCGAAAGTCATACCAGAGCGCACGCTTACAATTTTTGCCGACCCCGGACAGCCCCAAGTGGTTACGGAAATTATCGAGCGGGTCTTGGGACGCTTCGATCGCGTCGTCGATTGCGTTAATTATGTTTAATGGCACTAGCTTTAAGCTCCTGAACCTTCTTTTTATAATCAGCGCGAACCCGGTCCTTGTCTGGCTCCGCAAGTTGAAGCGCGAAGGCTTCTTCTCCAATTTTTTGCAATTCTTCGGGGGTGGTAGCCGCTGCGACTCTTTTGCTTAGTTGGTTAGCTTGCAGTTCCGATGTGCGACGGTGCTTTTTTTGTTCGGTTTCGGGGTCTTCGGCTTGCTTTGCTTCGGGGAGCATTACCCTCAACGGTTGCTTTTCTGCGACGGGGATGTCGGCTACTTCTTCTCGCATGGATAAGCCGCGAAGCGCATCGGGGAACTGGTCGCGGCAGGCAAACCCTCGCGCTCTCATCTGGAGCATACGGTTTGGGTTTGTTTGCCACGGTCCATCCTTTCCCCACAGACCTGCTTTTTTGGCGTCTTCCACACTGAAGGTGCACGTTTTATCGGGACGGTTTCTACGCTTCGCAATACATGTCGCGGCTTGATTCTCTTTGATTGTCGCGATGTCGTCTTCGATTATGTCAATGCAACCCGGAGCCGCTAGACAAAGCGCTAGAACGGCGTCACCCCAAATTGTCGCGCGTCCACCGATCACCGCAATGTTTTGGAGCGCTTGCCCACATTTCAAGCCGACCGTTTCACCCATCTGAACAGCTATAACGATGCTCCCTGGATTGCCGCGGTAGGCTTTCGGCACAAGAGCCGACCCTGCGATGAATTCGGCGTACTGCATTAGTTCACCAAGATTAGACGGCTCGAATTTGGTCAGCGCTGCAACTGGTTGGGTAGCCAGCTGCCGCTCGGGGTTGACCACTACAGGCACTAGCGCGTCGGGTTTATTCATTAGCTGCAACCTTTAATTTGGTGATCTTGACGGAGGGCTTTGATGGCGTTGTGATGAACGCGGGTGACAACTTATCCCAAAGACCGGGGTTTGCGGCTTGAATTGCTTTCAACATTTTGGTGTCTACTTCGAGCGTTGTCTTTTCTCTCACCGGCCACTGGGCTTCGGGGACCTGCTCGCGAATGTTTCTCCAAGCCGTTGGATCTACCTTTGTGGTTACTTTTCCGACGGTCGAAACCTTGAAGCCGTGGGCATTAATTGAAATGGTGCCCGCTTTCTTAAAACCAACAGCTTTCAAGATCCGAGCCTTGATCGCAATCTGAACCGCAAGGGCTTCATCTATTATCGCGTCTTGTCTGTGAAACTCGTTTAATTCATCCACCAACAGGACTGGCTCCGCTTTCGCTAATTCGGGGTTGCTCATCTTCGCTCCTTAATTCTAGGTTTAGTTGTTCGATCTCTTTTGGGGGTTCTTCGACCGCTGCGTATTGCTCCAGCTGGTTCAAAGAGAAAGCGTAGGCTGAAACGCTGCGGTCTATTTTCAAACCAAATTCACCACCGATGGCTTTCATCCGGGTTTTCAGCCTCCCACGGTTTGACTGGTCTGGGAGTAAAGCACCGGCTTCTTTCAATTCGTTCGTGAATGCGCGAACCCCCGGTGGGATGCAGCTAGCGCGCAGAACCGATTCTAAAACAAAGACTGTCTTATCTTTTGGGTCCGTTTCATCGATGAAACCCAAAGTCTTGAAACCGGGCTTTTGGGTGAATTCGTTATTGCTGAAAGGCACCAGCCACCGGTTTGAGATCCCGACGTTGACCGCCTCCAATAAGCGTGAAGCCGCTTTCTTGGTGTCGCTTAATGAACCGTTTTTAAGACCCACGCCGGTTCCTTCGCACCACGAATGAACGACCCTTTTGAGAGAATTTCTTGCGACGTTCCCATACTCAGTTTGTGCGTAAAACGAATCAGGGAGAAAGCCATTAGCGTGTGCAATAGCACCAGCGGTTTCGAGAATTGCAACGCGGTGGAGGACTCGGTTAAGCCTCGCGTCTTTGGAGTCCCAAAGTTTTATGTGTTCGTTAACGGTCTGGTCGTATTGGGCGCGCCACTCTTTTCCCTTCTCCTTGTTGTTCTTCAAGAGGAAATTGACCCACGCGCGACCAACGGTGCCGTGCAAACAATTGATGGACCGCTCTAGTGCGGTGACGCTCTTTCTTGAAAGCTTCTTCTCCACCATAGGAATCGAAAGAAAGCGGAGGGCTTGACCTTCGTAGTATTCCGTCCGAGCTTTCGCGGCGATGTCCTCGACTGATATTTCACCGGTGGAAATGAACAACAGCTGCCAAGCAAAAGTAGTCCGAAGCTGGATGTTCTCAGTCATTCGGACCTTACCCCGGCGATTTGAGAGCATGTAGATCGCTGCCATTACGTCGCGCGGGTTGGCTTGAAGAATTTCATCTAGAACCAAAACCCGGTCTGAGTGCAGTGCCGCCAACGCTTCGAGCGCGTTTGATGTAATCCGCCACGGCACCACTTCTTGACCGTAGACGCTTGCTGCTAATTTCAAAGCGATAGTTTTTCCGGTGCTGCTATGACCGTAGAAATGAAACCCACCGCTGTGCTCCCCCAAGCCGAGCAAGCTCAAAAGCGGTCCAGCAAAAGCGGCGAGAATTGAAGTCACCCAAACCGGGCTTTCTATACAAGGCTCCGCACAATGGGTTTTCCACTCGTCGACTGTGCCGTGAGTGCGAAAAGCGGTGCGGTCCTCACCGAACTTCGATCGATATTTTGGTGAAGGAGCTGGTTGTTCTGACGGTCCTTCACCAAGGGCTTCGGTGCCCAAAAGAAAGCCGTCGCGGTTAGGAACCCAACCAGACAATGAACGGAGGCTAATGTGGAGGCTCGGGTTTGTTGCTAGCAAATACGAACGAAGGAGCGACGCTGCGGTGCGCTGTGGTTTCAGAAAATATTCTTCAGTCGGAATCTTAACACCGTGTTGAATTAGGAAACGCTCGAAGCTATCGGAACGCGCTAGCGTTGGTTGTTCACAAAAGATTTCGACGGAGCAATTTTTAAAGTCGTTGTGGAATTTGAGCACCCGACCGGCGATGGTATTCGCTTCGTCAAAGACTAAAGCGACGCATTCTATTGGGTGTTTGACCAGCCGAGTGCCCACCCCACCAGCTTCAAAGATCCAAATACCGTCCGGATACTTTTTAAGCTCCGCACTAGGAAACTTGTAGCGGTGAAGGACTTCTTCTTCGAACTTCTCCGTGTCTGCAATTGCGATTACTCCCATTTCAACCCCTATCGTCGTCTACTTTGTTTCTTCCTTGCTGAATTTATTGCTATACGCGCGCGGCTTGTTAGTCGGTGTTTCTCTCGTGGCCACCGTTCAAAATGTTTCTCGAAAAGTGCTAGGATTTCGGTATCGGATAGCCCACGCTTTGTTAGTGCATACGACACTGACACAATGGTCAGCGACCGCGTGCCGGCTCCCTTAGCTTCGCGACTGCTTTTCATCCGAGAAAGCTGGTCGTCTATTATTTCCATATAGTGATGTGGGTTCGCCGCTCGCGACCGTTCGTCCCGCAGCTGCGCGGTTAAATCCCTGGTTGGTTTATTGACCCGATTGCCTGCGTCGCGGGTGACTGGGAGTTGAGACAGGAAACGACGCAGACAACCGGGTTTAAGGACAGGGACATCCTCGGGACTTAAATCGAGCGGTGAATCACGCAGCCACCGGTAAGGCTTATTCGTGTCGGGGTGCATACCAAACCAAATCATTTGGCCACTGGTTGCGAAAACTTCGACAGAATTCCCACGCGGTTCGTCATATTCTGACGAGGCACCATGGTAGAATCCCTCTTTGCGGTAATATAAAGCCGCTTTTGGTGATTTGCCGATTCTTACAAGTGGCGTTCCGCCTAATTCATTCCACGCGAGCACGGCTATGCGACGTGCTTCGACCGGATCGGTTACGTCGATATCAACGGCAACCAGCGGCGAGGCTTTCCCAAACACATGACAGGTATTTTTCCCAAGACCTAACCGCGTGGCGTTCTTCACCCAATATTCTATTTGTGCTCGGTCGGGTCTGATGTTTCCTGCATCCGGCCACTTAGGGACAAAGCATTTCTTACCGTGCGATGGGAGGGTTGCCCAATTCATATCATCGAGGCGCAAAGCTAGATCGATGTAATTTTGCAACTGCTCCCCCAAATAGACACAGCGGTGTCGGCAAAGTTAGAGACTAACTTTTGGATCTGTCATTTCTGTATTGAAAAACAAACAGGGAGAGGAAGTATTGGCTCCCTCTCCCACCTGGTCCGGCGAAAAAGTTTTACGCTAACGCGCTACCTTTTTTTCGAACCAAGAATTTAGTGATTATCCTGCGGCGAGAAGAGCGTTTCTGATCTCTTCCACCTTGATGTCATTCTCTTGGCGTTGTCGGAACCATTCAATAACTTCGTCGCATACAAAAACCTGTCGGCGTGGGGATAAAATAACTGGTTTTGGAAAACCACGTTCTTCTACATAGCGATAGATAGTGGAACGGTTGACACCGAGCCACGCCGCAACTTGCTTTGCGGTGACGGTTTGCATTGCTTGAAGTCGCTGCGCACCAGTAAAACCCGAACTCATGTAAGATACCCCTCGTAGCTTATAAGATTTCTAATATATTTTTACTGCTTTTTCGGTCCTTTTCGGGACTCATTATTCTTAATGTCGCAAAACGCGAACTTCAAATACTATTTCTATTTTTATTATGTTGCAGATTGCTACTTATGTTGCATGTGTCGCGTAGGGTATTATTGGAGGTTTTCAGGACGTACTTTTTCTTCTTCTTCACCTAGAATTACCGACTCAAACTCTCCTCCATGACATTGGTGCTCGATGAACTCGACGCTTTGAATACCGGCGTCGTTAATCATGTCGCGGAGGATTCCTTGTTTTTCTTTATCGGTAAGGTCGCTTTTGTTGCTGACAATCACGCAGCTGACCCCTAAAAGTCGGTAGATTTTCTCTTTCCAATAGGATTTGGTGTGCCCGGTCTGGTGAAGCTCTGGAATTTCGATGTCGCTTTCCAATAGAGCAATGGCGTCTTCTAATTGCCACATCCCGCAGACGCCAACGCAGATCAGGTAAGCACAGGCAATGTCCCCAAGCTGCGGTGTATGGATGTGCGGTCCTTTCTCTTTCCACCAGGTGCCTTGTTGGTCCGTAGCCCAACACGCTATGTCTTCCAATTGTTCAATCCCGCCAAAAGTGCAGACCTCTAAGGTGGAAATTATCTTGTCCATATTTTGTTGCATTTCTTCTCCTCATTTCTTTTTAACTGCGTTGTCTGACGAAATGGCGTAGCTCGGCACCAAGCCGCTCCGCACATCTCAACAATAAAATTTTCGGTGTCCAATCCCACCGAGTATGACCATGGTCATAGTCGGGCTTCCCAGATTGAAAGGACGGCGGTTTTAGTTTTTCCCGCGCGGTTAATCAAGCGAATCGTACGTTTCCCAACAACTATATTAGCATTCGGTGGTATAAAAGGTACGTTTTTGTGCGCTCGGTCTAAGCCGAAATTGAAAGTGTGCTCTTTTCGGGCAAGACAAAGACCTCGGCGTCTTCAGATAAAATCTGGTGAAGCTCTTGCAACCAAGCCGCGTAAATTTCTGCTTTTGGGAGCAGGTATTTTGCGTGGTTGTAGTGCTTTGCGGTCACACCTTTGCGGGTATGGTTCAGAATTTTAGCAATATCGAAATCCTCATACCCAAGGTCGCCGAGCCGCGTGGCGACCGTCCGGCGAATGTCGTGCAAGGTATGGGTGCATCCATTCCGAGCCATTTGTTGCCGGACGGACCCCGCGAAGGTTCCGATATCCACGTGAAGGGATGGAAAAACGTAAGGACTGGTTGAGTTGCGCGCTGCTTTGTATTCTTTCAATACCTTAAGCACCGGAGGCAATAGCGGGACGTAATAGGGGACTTTGGTTTTTGACTTCTCCAAAATATAGGTCGGCACCTCGACTGCTTTGCGCGCACCTTTCGGCTTGACCCGAATAATATGCTCCCAGTTCTCCCACTTCTGATCCCTGATCTCATAAGTCCGGAGGCCGGTCATTAAAAGCAGTTTCAGGATGGTGTTACATTCAAGGGCTTTCATCGGGTACGCTTTTTGGTTTCGCCGAGGGTTTTCAGCGTCAACGAATCCAGCATAGCCACGGAAATGCCAAGCGAAGCGAATTTCATCGTCAGACAGAACCCGAACCCTTCTCGGACCAGTGGGTAGTGGTTTGATGCGGCGATTGTTTACGAAGCGGTAAACGTCGAAACCCGGTTCAATGACTTCCTCTTCCATCGCATAAACGTAGGCTCGCGACATTAGGTTGAACCGCTTCTTCAATGTGGACCGACTAAGCCCTTCATCTTTCCAGGCTCTAAACGCTTCGATCGCTCTTGCTTTGGTGATGTGTTCGACTGGATACTTTTCGAGGCTTGACCGTCGAATCACCTTTATCTGCATTTCGTATTGCTCGAAGCTTTGCGGCTCCAGCAAGTCACGGAGAAAGTCATTCAAGAGCATTTCACAGCAATCCGCTATCGTTCGTGCCTTGAATGTTTTTTGTGCGCGGCGTTTCTGGACAATCTTAGCAAGCCCGTCGTCCACCTTCTCGGTCAGCCGATGAAATTCAGTTTTTGCTTGCCTGCAATCCATAGCAGGAAAGTCGCCGAGCTTAATTTCCTGTCGCCGACCTTCAAAGACGCGGCGAACGTACCACGACTTTTTGCCAGCTGGTGTGAGTTTCAGCTGCAACCCTTGGCAGCGGTCACAGGTAAATTTCCTGCGTTTGGTTGTGGGCTTTAAAGCTTGCACAGCTTTGTCGGTAAATCGCATGGGGATGCTCCTTCTTTTGCTTTTTGCTTTTCGGTAATTTCCTGGCGCAATTCAAAGAAAATCTCGCCCAAAAAATTATGCGCCAAAGCCGCAAAAAATATGTGTTTGGATTCAGTATGTTAGCCCCCACTAGCCCCCACTGGCAACGTTCGAAAGAAGAAACGAAAAGTAACGAGATGACGTTTTGCGCCAACTATCAAGGGGTTATATGTTGCAGATGCATCGGGTTTGAGTGAAGCAGCTAGCCCCGCGGGACTGAAGATCATAAGAAAAGCGTAATAATTTCGGGTATTTATAGAGCAATAACTTTTCTAGCCCCCCCCCCCCCCCCCCCTTTTTCCCCCCCCCCCCCCCCCCCCGCGCCCCCTTGGGAAGCCCTTTTCGCAATCTTTT
>NZER01000327.1 GCA_002690445.1 Candidatus Pacearchaeota archaeon | reverse complement strand
TTGCAACCATATGCGGAGTTTTTAGATGTCTGAAGTCATTGACTTTACCACGAAAAAATCTGCCAAGACTGTTGCGGCAGAGGGATTTCTAGAGAGAGCAAAGGAAAAAGTTGTTTTAGAAGTAGATAGTGGCAAGTGGTGCGGCGGAATTTTCTTTTTATTTCAAGAGGGTGGAGATAATGAGATTATAATAGGAGGTAATTTGCTTGAAAGTGATTGCTGTTTAGCCCTAGAAAGGTTAAAATTACATATCGTTTCGGATTCATTTCCCGGAGGAGGGGGAAACCATGGCTGATCCTGTTGAAACAATCTCTTGGTGGACAAATGTTTGGGACGCAAGAGACGCAATTTTTGGGGGTGTCTTGGGAGTTGTCGCTGCGGCATCTCTTGTTGTAAATGGCACAAAGACCCCAGACCCTAGTTCATTGATGGGTAAAGTTTACAAAGTCATTGAGTGGCTCTCATTGACATTTGGTGGAGCAAAGCAGACGGGCATCGAAGATAAGAAGAAAGCTGAATAGGAAGACAGTGCTGTCTGATGTTTTCTGTTGTCAGCATTGTAGTAAAAGTCTTTGGTATTATAGCCAAGCTTGCTCCTCTGTTATTTGCCTATAAAGCCGGGTCTAAATCGGCCAGTCTTAAAAATGCTAAAAGCTCACTGGAAAAGGGTAAGGCTCGCACAAAACTGGATGCTGATCTTGGTCGTCTTAGTAGCGGGGATCGGCATAACAGGCTGCAGCGGTGGCTTCGTAAGTGATGGTAGCTGTTCTTGGGTCAGACCTATCTTAGTTTCCAGCGAGGATATGCTGACCAGGGAAACCGAGATCGGTATCATTGCACACAACGAAATTTGGGAACGCTTTTGTTCGGAGGAATAATGAAAATATTTTTTGCCATAGCCTTAGCTCTAGCTGTAGGCTGCGCCTCAACTTTAGGTTTTGCGAATCCTAAAAAGAGTGGTGTAATTCCAGAGCAAGAACACATGGAGATGCTCTACCCAACTGTCTTGGTGCGCCTGGGAAATGGTTCGGGTTCGGGAACAGTAATTTATTCCAAGCAGAATGAAGATCAGAAATACGAAAGTTTTATTCTGACTAACTGGCATGTCATTCAGAACTATGTAAAGCTTTCTAAGGTTTGGGATTCTAAAAAGAAAGAGCAGGTAGAGACCGAGACTAGGCGACCTGTTAACATTGATCTCTGGGAATATAATAACTACTCCACTGCTGTAGGAACCATAGGTCGCCTAGCAAGGATCATGGCTTACGATAAGAGTAGAGACCTAGCTCTTTTGAAGGTAGAGGATGAAGAGCGTCCTATGCCTTATGTGGCTAGGATTTATCCAGAGGATAAGGATGATGGCCCCTGGATTTTTCAGACGGTTTATGCTGTGGGTGCAGGACTGGGTAAACCTCCCTTCCCTACGATGGGCCTCTTGGCAGGATATGGGAGGGACCAGTCCGGTAATGACCTATACCTCTCAACCTCCCCTATAATCTACGGTAATAGCGGTGGCTCCCTGTATGTATACTCCCCCAGAAATCACTACGAATTGATTGGAGTTCCATCGATGGTGAGCGCATATGGCTGGGGTTCAGTGGTGTCACATATGGCCTGGAGTCGACCAATCGCTGAAATAAGAATTTTTCTTAGACAGGCTGACTATGGTGTAAAAATATTAGGGGATGAACCGGAGCCTGAAGAGGAAGAATAAGTGGGGCGAAGACGTTCCATTCGGGGTCTACAACAGGCTCTACTAATTGAACCTCCTTCTTTTCTGTCTAATTCTTATCGCTCTCCAGCAATGCTGCAGGGTATTAGATTTGAAAAGAAAATAAAGAAGCACATCGATACTTGCTACCAAGACGCAGAGATTCTTAAGGGCCAATGGTTTCAGTTCGAAGACATTCGCGGACGAGGTTTTGCCCAGCCTGACATTATCTTGCTGTCACCTGAGTCTCTTATAATTGTGGAAGTTAAACTGACTTGGCGTCCTGAGGTAGAAAGAAAACTGCGCAGACTCTACGGTCCATTGTGCTCTGAGATATGGCCCGACCTCCCACAAAAACATGCACAGGTATGCAAAGGGTTACGCGACAACTGTCCCGTAGAAAATTGGTTTGACATAGAGGATATGTTTAACCCTGAAAATCCCTCGTATGTAGATGTTCACTTCTTATGACGCTGGTACTCACGCAAACGCCGCGCTTTCTGAGTCCATAGCCACGAGCTTAGTCTGACAAGTTGACGCTCCACCCAATTTAACAAGGTGCTATGCCAGAACCACATATCAATCCCATCCCATGCGACCAACGGAATCGTTTTCTTTAAGGGAAAAGCTTTCACCGCAGCCACAGGCCGAAGCAACATTAGGATTATCCAAAGATAATATAGTACCAAATAAGTCCTGTTTGTACTCAAGTACAGTGCCTATGACATACATGACAGCCAGGGGATCGATATAGAGAGTTCCTTTAGACAGAGGTATTGCCTCACCTGATGGTTCATGAACCACCTTCCAGTCGTAGGAGAAGCCAGCACATCCTCCACCCTTGACAGACAGTAGCACACCCTCAGCTTTCTCCCGCTCAATGATAGAGCAAAGGTGAGCATCAGCTTCCTTGGTTATTTCAATTTTTGGTTCCATAAATCAAATAGCGCCTTAGTTTTTTCGGAAGTAGATTCTTTTAAACTATCTAGTTCTGCCCGAAGTTTAACAACTTGAGCGTAAGTATCTCTTCTTGTTATGTCGTTCACATCTTTTTGCAATTCAGATACATGGCTTTTTAACTTTACAAACATTACAACAACAGCCAAGATTCCCAGTATTTGGGGCCAGTAAGTTATTATTTGATCAGCCATCGCTACTCTCCGTATCTTACAAGTCTAGTTCCAGATTTAGTTTTTTAAAATCTTTATTACTTTGATTTTCTGAGGGAGTTGTCCAGCGTAAATTTTCTACGGCGTAATTACTTTTGTCGCCGTCTATATGGTCCACATGAGTACGATCTTTAGGTAATTGATTAGGTATAAAAGCCATACCTACAATTTGGTGCATAGAATAAGTAGTCTTAATTCCCTTATAAAGATCGACGCAAGGATATGGACTGCGTGTTGTGCGCACCGACAATTTTTTACCTGTATCAGTGTTCTTAATGTAAGGTAATTCTCCTTCTTTTTCTCCTTTGTATATAAGATATTTCCCTTTCGGTAAACTCTTAAATCTCTTACAGGCATTAGATTTTGACCGCGCCATATGGTTTGCATCTCCAAAATCTATGTCTATATCGGAAATGTCCACGCACTCAACAGAATTTATTTCCGCTTCATCTAAAAATAAATCCAATTGACCTGGGTTAGCCACCGCATGTTCCTCCATGTCCTGTAATAGAGCAGATGTCTGCGGCCTCTACATGCTCTTCAAAATCTTTACCTAGTTTGTCTACGGCATCCTTGTAGGGTACTGGCGTCAGTGGCTGACCTCCCCTTGAGCCATCAGGAAAACAAGTGAAGCCTCTTAGACGATGGGCATATTTAGCAAGCACCTCCGCAAAATCCTTTACCTTGTCAGGGTTGTTGTGCTTGGTATTAAAGGCAGGCAAATTAATGGTGCTACTAATAGCCATGTCTACATACGCCTGGACTTCTGCTTGCAATTTAATGCGCTGCTCAGGGTTACTAGACAAGCTCAAGGCACAATCGATATCATCAGGATCGGCCCCATATAAATCGCTAAACTCTCTTGCGATCTGCTCAACGACATACTGATAGCGCCAATTCTTTCCATCTTTTAGGAATCGCCTTTTGTATGCGGCTGCAAAGATCGGTTCAATACCCGTCGAAGTCCCTGCCAAAATGCCGATAGTTCCTGTAGGGGCAATAGCGCGATTTGCAACAGGACGAGATATCCCAAGAAGGCCACTAAAATTAGCGGAACTATTATCGGAAACACCACGATATACAGATAACCATTGATGTAGTTCAGGAACGATTTCATATTTATACCCCTTCTTAATGAGCCATTCATGCAAGCCCATCAAGCCAAGACCTAAGCGTCTATTCTTTGTTCTTACCTCGTGAATTTTTTCGTAAGGTAGATCAGCCTTGAGGGTACCGCACAAAAGAAACTTTGTAGCCAACTCCGTAATCTCAGCCAGTTCTTCAATGGAATCAATTCTCCCAAGATTAAGCGAACCCAGATTGCATACATCACTGTCGTCCTCACTCGTCACTTCTGTACAGGCGTTACGCAGAGTTTCTTTTTCCTTGTCAAAGAAATTAAAAGAGAAGCCCGGTTCTCCTGTCTGCAAAGCCTGTTGGCAATTAGCTACGAATGTTTCAGAAAGATCGCCTGTCTTCCAGTACTCCATAAGCCACTTGTTATCGTAGTTAATTGATATGTTAGTCATGTCCAGGGGGCACGGGAAATTAAAATCCTGGTTGCGAACATCCCAGTAGGTAGACTTGGTTCCTGCAATCTTCATGTGGTGCCAGTTCTTAATCTTTAGAAAGGCATCGACATCATCATGTTGCCAGTTTAAAGAGCCGTATATAGCTGACCGACGCGCTCCACCTTGGATAACATTGCGCCCAATCTCATTGATCATCTGCATCTTGGGTATAGGACCACTAGCAATACCACCTGTAGATGTTAGACTAGAATTTGAAGGACGATAGTTGGTGTAATCAACGCCTATGCCACCCCCTGTCATGAGACATAGCTCTGTCTTCTTGGACAACTCGGCCCAGTCTTCACGGGTATCCTCTTCTGCCCTTAGGAGATAGCAATTGTTAAAGAACTTTCTGGGCCGTCCTGCATAATAAAGATAGCGTCCACCGGGAAGAAACTTTAAGTTGGTTATATGCTGAACTAAGGTATCTTTTTCGTCGTTTGTCATGCGGTTTTCACATACGTCAGCGACTACGATCTGAGCTAATTCTGCCCAGGTTTCACAACCATCACGGGAATACTTCTGGTTGAATATATCCTCGGACCACTGGGACCGAAACATAGGATTTTTATTGGATGAGTAGATCATAAGGACGTAAACCTTTTAGGTTAGTTTCACCGGTTTCTGCTCCCTTATATTTTCCCCAGTTGTGACCCACATCGGCGTCTACGGGAATGATCATCTGCCTACCCTCTATTTCTACAGGGAAGGTCATCAGGTTTAAAACACTAGGGAGAAGCTTGTCTATTTTCTCTTCTTCAAATGATAAAACAAGGGCGTCATGGATCATAGCGTGAACCCATACTTCAGGCTCTAATTCAGCATATATTTTTACTAAGCCCTTGGATATGATGTCAGCTACCACAGACTGAGGCCCGTAAGCTATGGCTTTTCGTACAGTATGGTCTGAATATAGGCGGTCATTAAAGATTCTACGCCTTCCCATAGGGGTGTCCAGATAACCATGCTTCTGAATCTGACGGGCCACAGCGTCTTGCCATCTCTTGATCCCAGGAAAGATGCGGTTGTACATCCTCTGGAATCCTGCAACCACCTTTGTTTCCAGCTTCAGAGAAGATGCAAGAGTTCTTGCAGAGCCACCGTAATTCGTACCGTGAGCACATCGTTTTGCCAAGTCTCGGTAGCTAAAGTTCCTGTAATATATTCTATCGGCGTCTGCTCTCTCTCCAGACAAACCGAAAACCAAGGTCGCCACCATTGTGTGCACATCTGATTCCTCCACAGCCTTTATATATTTTTCATCCTGAGCTAGATAGGCAACCACCCTTGCTTCTGCTCCTTGCAAATCGCAATAGGCTAGGATGCGCCCCTCATCTGCCGTAAAAATTTTACGCATCTTAGGGTCAATGTTTTGTATGTTAGCGGAGTGACGCAGAGGATTATCCGCTGATGACCAACGACCTGTGTCAGTGCCAGCCACATTGTAGCCAGCTATCCACCTATTATCCGGGCTTAAGGCTTTTTTAAGGGTCTGCTCTTGCTTCTCGTAATCCCGTATCTTCAGGATAAGTTGGCAAAAGGGTCGTGCTCTGGCATAACAAGCTGATATTTTCTCAAGGGTATTTCTATCTAGAGAAACCTTGACGACCCCCTTAACAGATCGTGTGTACTCTTTGATCAGAAGTTCCTGGTAAAATAATTTCTTCAGTTGGAGATGGCTTCGACAGTTCAGCTTATGCCCAAAGACAGCTTCGGTTAAACTGTCCAGGGTAGAAGTTAAAGAGCTAACTTTATCTCGACAAAAGAGTAGGGTCTCATCCCTCTTTGCCATGTCTATCCTAAAGCCACGCTTCATCATAGTCATGACGGGAGCCAGAAGACTTCTTTCAAATTCGTATGTCTGCCGCTGCGGAGGGATAAGCTTTGAATTCAAGATGTCATACAATTCGTAAGTCATCATGGTATCCATGGCACAATAGGCCAGATGCTTATCGTGTGGATTTAAATCCTCAAAGGGAGGCTCAAGTTTTTTCATCGACTTTACCGTAAGGATTTGGTACAACAGGGAGTGACTCTAAACTTTTAATTATATCATCAATATACCAACGTGCCTTCTTCAAGTCGGAAACCTGAGACTCCCGGTTTGAATATTTATAGGGGTAACGGGTTACATACTTGATGATATTGCCTTGGGCATAGGACATCTCCCACGATTTTATATAG
>NZER01000326.1 GCA_002690445.1 Candidatus Pacearchaeota archaeon | reverse complement strand
GGACAGGCCGAATGCGTCCGGCATTGCTTCCGCCAAGTCGAACAGTCTGCGAAAGCGTTCCGGCTCGTCGCCTTGGAAGCTATCCAATGCCCTGAAGTTTTCCGCTTTCAGTTTGCCTGCTTCAACGTAAAAGCCGGAGAACACGCCGACTTCCTTCAGGATGCGATCCGATTCCACCGCGCCGTCATGCGTGACGTAGGCCGGTAGGTTCTCGCCGATAACTTCCATTGCGGAATTTAGCGACCCTTGATCAATCCACATGCCGTGACCCTTGGCTTCGCCGACCTGGATCAGCGACACGTCGGACATCATGCCGGACTTCTTGTCCACTTTGTAGCGACCGCGCTTCTTCAGCGACTTGCGTTGAAATGATATTCTAAGGCAACGCGCTGAATAGTCTTCGCCTTCTTCTTCTTCGTAAAGCTCCAGCAGTCTTCCGGCGGCATCATAAACAGACTTGTCGTCGAATTGCGCGGCCCTGCTCCGGATCGCAATCAATCCGCGGCGATGGACTTTTTCAAAATCGTCGCTGAATGGGAAATTGTAATGTCCCTTTGTCTCCGGTTCCACTTCGCTTTTGCGTCCAAGGAACCACTTCGCATAGGCTTCCCAGCCATTGTCTTCGATGTAGCGGTTTTCCAGTTCGGCAGATGGTCCGGACCATTCTCCTTCAAGGACGGTCTTGCCGTCACGGATCAGGCTGGCCGCGAATTCCTCCGCGTCCCTGTTTGCGGTGACGTCGAAAGTCTGGGTCTTTTCTTCGGCGATTTCCAAGGCAAAGAAGTCCGTTGCGCTTTGCGCGCGGTCGTCCACGTAGACGTCGGCAGATGGTTTGCCGAAGGTCAGCGCATCATAATTGACTTCCCATTTCGCCAATTGTTTCTTCGTCAGTTCGAAATGTCTCGCCTTGGCCTGCCTCACGTCGCCACCTGATCGACCCATTCCACGCGAAGTGAACAGCGTGACGTGATTGCCGGACGCATGAAGTTCGTTCAGCTTCGCGATCCGATGAACCAGCGGCTCACATGTTTCATAGTTGCGGTCCAGATTGTCCGCTTTCGCGCAGATCGTGCCGTCAAGATCGAAGACAAAGCGCTTGCCCTTCGCGGTCTTGCCGCGATCCAGTTCTGCTTCAACTGTCGGCATGGTCTTCCTTCGGCGCAGCGGCTTTTGGTTTCGATGCCTTGGCCTTCTTCGGATTTGCCTGCTTGTCGACCCAGCGTTGTTCCTCGCTGGTCATTGCGTCGAATAATTTAGGATCAGGCTTTTCAAGATAGTCTTGGACGATTTGTCGCATTTGTTTTCCTCGTTTAAGTTAGTTTCTGCCGTCAATCGCGGTCCAAAAGATCCACGAAATTCATCTGCGCGCTGGTCTGGATCGGATTGAACAGGTCGCGCCAGTCGCCAAGTCCGTATTCTTCCGCAAGCCGTTTCGCGGTGACGATGTTCTTTGCCTTCCGTTCAAGCGAAGTCTGGGCATCCGTTCCGAAGGTCGCCGACACGTCGTCCAAGGAAATCGCGCCCATGTTCAGGTATTGAGCATCTGCCTTGACCTGCGCGGCTCGATTTACCCAGCGGAAAGATGGCGGTTGCCAGCGAACGTCGAATGGGTTTTCGCGGTCTCCGTCCCATCTGATCAAATCCTTCGCGGCCCAGTTGCGGACCTTCCAGTTCCAAAGGCGATTCAGCAAAGGAAACAGGTCGCGCTGTTCGCTTTCGACTGTCTGCTGGTATAGCAGGATCATTCCCTGACTTGCCGAAAAGGATGAATCGCCGATGGTCATCAAAAGGAATTCAACCGGAATGCCCAATGCGGACCCGATCTGCCGAAGTCGATAAGTGCAGTATTCGATGCCGTCCACGTTCGGCCTGCCGTTCGCGCCGATCACGGAAACGTCTTCTCCAGGTTCCAGATATTGGAAGCTTCCAGGTTCGAAAGTTTCCAGCCGGTCGTCTTCGTCGTCGTTGGCTCGCGCCGCCAGTTCGAAATCAATTGCGCCTTCACGCTTAACAATTGCTGAAAGTGACGCTGAACATTTCGCAGCGAGCATTTCGATGTCCTGATATTCACTTACGTCCTGCAACGAATCAGCGACCGGCGCCAATTCCGGCACGCCGCGCACTTGAGTCGGACGGATCTGCTTTTTGTGAAATATGAAGTTCTTCGCGAGGACTCGCCGCACGTCTCGCAAGGTGCCGTCCTCGCGTGTTCCGATGTCAAAGGCTATCGGTTTGTTCTGCTTGTTCACTTCCACGCCGTCGATCATGCGTCTGGACGGTCTGTCTTCCGATTCCTCCGAAGTGGACCGGCGCAAGATCCAGTTGCCTTCGCCTTCCGATCCGATCCGGTCGCCTTCGATCAATTGGACCTGACCGGAATTCGTCAGAAGTAAACCGCCGTCACCGAAGATCAAGGTCATCGAAGCAAGTTGCCTCTGAAGCTGCCGCATCGACATGGTGCCGGAGACTTCAGGTGATCGACTCCATGAATTCCACAATTCCTCTAGGCGCAGATCAAGGTCTTCGTTGCCGCTTTGCGCTTGCGGAATCAAACCTGGACCCACCACGTCGGTTTCGCGAAGTCGGCAGATCGAAGTCACGATTGGATTGTTCCGACGAAAGTCCATCAGCGAAGCGATCACCTTCTGACGATCACTTGGATTCAGCGCATCGTGTTCAGCTTCAAGCGCTCGTTGCGGCCTGCGGCCCCTGCGCCGCGTGTTCTTCGCGGCATCGTATCCGCTTTGAAAAAGGATCTTCGTCGCGGCCTTGGCGCGATTCCAGAAACTCCGACTGGTTTTCTTCGCCGCGATCATCCTAGTTCGTCGTTGTAACGGAAGTTTCGAAAGTCCACTTTGTTGCTTCCGATTGCATTGACGTTCGGATCTGCCAGACCGATCTTCCGGTTGTAGGCATTGATTTCGGCGCGCAGAAAGCGCCGCTGTTCGTAAATCACTTGCCGGTCCTGCATCGAATACTGGTTCATCGCGGTCTTCGCGATTTCGTTGTAGCTGGCCTGTAACGAATCACGTGCCTCGATTAGATCTTCCAGCGGTTGAAGTGATCTGGTCGCCATGCAAGCGACTCAAGCGTCAACCTTTCAGACCTTGTCGCTGGCTCCGGCTTTCTTCAATGGCGTGATTTCAAATCCTTTGTATTTCGATTTCACGGCGCTTGCCTTCTTGAAGACTCCTTTGCTCAAGTTAACGTAGAAATATTGGCTCCGACCGTGGAAAGCTTCCTTGAATGCCTTGTATCCTCCAGGTCCCTTGCGCTTGCCGCCACTTTTGATCATGGGCAAAGTCGCCTTGTTCTTGATCTCCAGAATGTATTTCGCTTTCCCGACGTCCTGACCGTTCAGCTTGGCTTTCATGTTGGACGTCATTTTTCCAAGCGCCTTCCGGATGAATGGTTTCGTCTTCTTCAGTTTCCCCAGCTTGGCCCTTGCCGCTATGTACAGCCAAGACGCTTTCGCCATGCCGCGCCGCGCCTTCTTCTTCGCCTTCAATACCTTCAACTTGTCCTGCATTTGCTTCCATTGCGGATTCACGCGATTAGGTTTCCAGACTTCCCTGCCGGATTTCAGCGTGACCATCATGCCTTTGTGCTTGATCGAACGAGTCCGGACGCGCTTGCCGCGCAGATAGACGAACGGCACCAGTCGCTTGCTGGGTTTCTTCTTCGCTGAATAAGTGTATCTTTCATCGATGTACGAGGCGGTCCCTGCCTTCGTGTTCTCCATCGCCGTCGACAACATGGCGTTTGCTTCGAAACGAATGATCTTCTTGAAGTCGGCGCCGGTGAAGGACCGCAACTGCTCAAGGACGCGATTGAATCGATAGGTGTCCAGTTCGACGTCTGCGCTCATTGTGTGTAGCGTTTCCAAAGGATCATGAAAGGGAATCCAAGCGGAAGCACCAAGGCCATCAAGGTACCGACCACGGTGCCGAAGATCAGAATGGTCAGAATGAAGGTCGTTTCGAACAACGCCTGCGTCAGTCTACCAAAAATTCCTGCTGGTTTTTTTTCTTCTTCTTCGCCGGACTGGTTTGGTTCCAGCAACGGATTCATTTTTGTCTTCGTCTTGCTCATTTTTTTCTGCCTTTCTAGTGACGTTTCCAAGTCCCAAGATTTTTGAAAGCGCGAGAACGTAGACCTCGCAATCGAAGAAGTGGTCTTGTCGGTGACGCTTCGTGCGCCATTCTTGAACGACTTCTCCGGTTCTCGTTGTTTTCTCGACGATGAATTTTGCATTCAATTGCTTGATGTATTCGCGGTCTGGGTCGCGGTAGATGTGGAAACCTTCGACCAGCTTGGCCCTGCGTTTCAGGATTTCCCCACCAAAGGTTGAGACGTCAATGTGAAGCAATCGGATCTTGTGTGTGTTCGCCTTGTTCGTGCCGGTGAACGGATCGACTGCCTTGATCGCGACAGGTTGCGCAAGTCGCTTCCATCCTTTCGAGGCCCAGAAGGTGTTCCTTCGCTTGTAAATTTGTTCATAACATTCCTGTGTTCGTTCACCGAAACCCGAATCCACTACTGCCGCGGAACAGGCGAAGTTCGCAAAGGTCTTGTCCAGATCCTTCCAAGTCGGCGAATTGCCGTTGTCGATCAAGTAGCTTGTTCCATCTGAATCGAAGCCGCGGACAATCCAGACGAAGTGCGATCTCTGAACGTCGACACCCATCAAGCGGAATTCCCCCATCACGTCACCGCGTTCATAGTCTCCGGCCAGCAGATGCGTTGCCTCTTCGGTCACGTCCAGCAGTTCCTCTTTCCACGGTTCCGCAAGCCAGCCGGTCACGAATTGCTTCAGTCCGTCCAGCGATTCCTGCGCCCGAAACCAACGGATCAGCATTTCGCCGAAGGTGATCGTCGGACTGTAAAGGGAATTCAAATGATAGGACCGCACGTTCGGCTCGCCGCTGGAAGTCGCTTTCCATTTTCCCTTGCGGAGCATCCGCAATTTGTCCGCATCGCGGATCGCGCCACCGCATTCCTGACAAACGTAATGCGCTTCCTTCTTCAGCATGTGCCAGTCATAGGCGCCGTCTTCGCCTTTGGCTTCCGGTGGGAAGTGGATATTGTATTCGCCTTTGCCCTTTCGCCATTCAAAGGAAATTTCTTTGTCGCAATGCGGACAAGGCATCAGGAACTTTCGCTGATCGCCGGTCAGATATTCGGACCAAATGCCGCCTTCCTCGATTGGCGTGGACGATTGAATGATCTTGTAACTTCTTCGACCCTTCACGCGGTCCGCGGCATCACGCCGAATCGGTTCAGGAATTACGTCGATTTCATCAAGGATCAAATATGAAACCGGATAATTGCGAACGTTCCGCTGGCTCTGGCCTCCGATCATGTTCAGGGAACAACGGTCGAACTCGATCCGCAAAGCAGACGCGCGGTCGCGGTCAATCTTGCCTTCGCTGGTCTTCGGCAGATGTTTCGCGATCACGCCGGTATCTTCGCAGAATGGAATGAATCGATCATTCGAAAAGGCGCGCGCCTGCTTCTCGTTGGACCAGACCCAAAGGATAGGTCCAGGTGATTGATCGATGACCCAGCCTAAGCCGATGTAGATCGTCGTTGTCTTCGCCGTCTGACTTCCCCAGCACAGACTGACCTTCTTGACTCGCGGATCTTGATAGGTCTCCAAAATTTCGCGGACGTACGGATGATCTGCCGTTGAATATCGTCCGGCCATTTCCGTGACCCTTTCCGATAAATAGGCGTTGTCTTCGGCCCATTCCGTCACCGTCTGCTTCTTCGCAACCGCAAAGATTCCGAAAGCGCGGTCCAGCAATTTTTCTGCCGGTGTCTTCATCCGGCCTTCCGCGTCAGTTCCTTTTCCATCAAACTGCGAACCCAGTTGCTGACGCTGATTCCTTTGGCTTGCGTGTATTTCAGAACGTCGTCCTTCAGTTCTTCGCTGGCCGCGATGCTTAATTGCGGTTGATTCGCGCATTTCTGACCGCGGCAAGAATAGTTCTTTGCCCTGAATCGTTTCGGCTTTTTCACTTCACGCCTTTCCGCTTGCTGATCTTTTCCCCGCGGCTCAATGAAATCTGTCGCTTCAAATCGCGGACCATTTCACGAAGCATTTCCTCCGCGAAATCTGAATCAGTCGGATTGATCCGCATCGAATAAGCTTTTGGAATGCCGTCCAACAAACGGTTGATCGGTTCAAGGACTCGCGTCACCGCGTCCATCGCTTCGGTGAACGGAACGAATCCACCGACTTCACGTTCCAGTCGAAGTTCTTTCAACTGACGTTCGATCTTTTCCCTTTGCGCCTTTTCTGCCAACAGACGACCGCGAAGATAAGTCATCTTTTCCGGTGTCATTTCCTCCGTTTCGATCTGCTCGAAACGATGACGACTGATGAATTCACGCCAGTCATCCAGCGCAAGATTGTCCGGCGCGCCGGTCTCTTTCTTCAACTTGTAATACTTGGTCCGCGGTATGCCAAGCAACGCGACCAGTTCCGTAATGGTCTTCGCGGTTTCCCTTTCCTGCGAAGCCTGCTGAATCAGTTTCCGTTCGCGAGCAGTCAACGGTTTCCCTTGCGAAACTTTCGATACCAAGTTCTTTAGATCGGCATCGAGAATCTTCTGCGCCTGATCCGCATCCAACTGAATCCGCTCTGCTGTATCTGCGCTCATTTCGTTAAGAATGTGAAAAAAACACGAGATGCGGGAG
>NZER01000325.1 GCA_002690445.1 Candidatus Pacearchaeota archaeon | reverse complement strand
GTTGGTGTACTTGAAGCCCGTAGTGTGAAGCTCTGTGTAGTAGTGGTTTTCTTTGTTTTTCATATCTGTTTTAATTATCATGCGTTTAGTATAGCATACTAGGTGGGACATCTGTAGTCCTACCATTAAACTTTTTTATCTTTCCATGCTTTCTTCATAGGTAAGCACTTTCGTGCCTTTAGAACCCTCGTTTTTAGAGTGCTCTCCAGCACTATCGGATTCTAAAGTGGCACGATTGCGGATCTCATTCACGGCCTTTTCAGCCTCTACACACTTGGCGTGTGCGTGTGAGTAGATGGTGCGAATGTCATTGGTGCGGTAAACCGCTGA
The DNA here is from genome assembly GCA_002690445.1 of Candidatus Pacearchaeota archaeon. Next base: position 8,543 of record NZER01000325.1, on the reverse strand, counting down.
ACCGTGAAGGCCACCAGAATGACCTTTGCGACCGCGAACGCGAATCTCTACGTCATCAATAATAATTTCTTCTACTGCGGTAAAATCAGCGAGAAGCTCTATGAGAGACTTAATCTCTTTTTCGTTTAGGTTGTTTTCTATCTTTAACATACCTAAATATAACCCATAAATGACAAAAAGTCAATGGCTAGGCGAAAATAAATTGCTCATAATAACACTGTTTTTGTGGGGTGAAACAGGGGTACGAAAAATAGTTTCAGAGGGTGGACAGCCATTGTCCCACCTAGTTGGCATGCGGGGTGCGGGCCCCCCAGCCCAAAACTGTCAAGGTTAATACTCCATACCACGCTCCATGTCAGAGGCGCATGAGTCACACACGCCGTGGTCAGATGACATCTCCACCTTGCTGTTACACATGCGGCAACGCTTCACCTCAGTGCCGTACTTGCTTGGGCCAACGTACTCATCACCATGGTACATGTCATCACCATCGTAGTAGTTACCACTCATAAGCACTCCTCCCCATAATAGCCATAGTCCTCATCTGTACCATAGCCAGCAGAGGCAAGGGTATCAGCATCAGCCTCCACATCAGTCATGCCACACTCAGGGCCATCATCCCAAGTGGACGACCACACGAGGTCATCATGGCTAGAGTAGATGGTGAGCTTGCCATAGCCACCAACGGTCAGGTCGTGGGCCTGTTCCATAGCGGCATCCATGCCATCACGGGTGTGTGGGTAGGTGGCTACCATGTGGCTGCCGTTCCAGAGGGTGTAGGTAGGTTGTTTGTCTTTCATAATCTTGCTATAATATACCCCATAATCAGCCCCCTGTCAAGGGACAATGTGTCACAGTTAGTCCTTCCAGCCATACTTGTTGTACTCGCTGTACCACCAGCCCAATGGCCCATATAGCGGCCCATGCGTAGCCTCTAGGGCGTCCCATGCATCTGCACGCTCACGCGCCTCCATCTCACGCACACCACGCTCATGCTCCATCTGTGCCTCATCAGCGGCAGTGATCAGCTCCTCGCACCCTATATGTACCATGTCATTCATTACGTATAATATAACCCATATCAGGCCGCTTGTCAAGGGTAAAGTTATTCACAATTTTCGGGCGGGCCCCGCACCTAGCGTGCCAACTCCACTCATCACGCTGTGTCGATGAAATCTCAAGCGTAGGTTTTAAGAGCTAGCACGCCGTGGACTAGATGGTGATAATCATCTCAAATCCAAAGTTCTTGGCTACGATGTATAACACCACGCCAACGGCTGCGCCGATTAGATATGCTTTAATATCATTCATAATTAGTCCTTTATCAGGGTTGAGTTGCTATACGATTCTACATCTTCGAGGTAATCTTGCACCTCATCAGCATTGGCATAATGCACATCTTCAAAGTTCACGGTGTCACCGTAGCCGATACCATCATAGGTTTCGAGCCACGCACCTTCACAAGGCACAATGTGGACTAGTCGTTCTGGCTGCTGATTAGCATTGTTGATGTAGATGGCTCCGAGTTTTAGGTTTGTTGCTTTTTCTCTCATAATCATAATCTAATATAACACAGTTTCGCTGGTTTGTCAAGCGGTTTTTTTGTAAAAATTATTCACACCCATTGGCCGTTTATCAATGCTGGGCCCTGTGGCAGCTTAAATGTTTGGTTCGCAAAACCGTTTTTCCTAATCCAACGCTTTGTTACGCCCTTGGGCTTGTTCTCTAATACCTTGACGAAGATTGCTTCTACTGGTTTGTTCTCTTTTTCGTGTTTCATTAGATATAATATACCACACAAACGAGGGTTTGTCAAGGGGTTTTTTAAGAAAAGTTATTCACAATTTTCGGCCGGGGCGGGCACCTCGCGTGCCAAACTTAAAATGCGTACTCTTCGAATCCGTTTGCTAGAAGTAAGTCCTCTACTGCTCCGTCAACTGCGTTCCAGAAGTCGTCTTCATTAGTCTTACAACCATCGTGCCAATAGTCATCGAAAATAATGATGTCGGGCAAGTCATACACGCTCATACCTAAACGCGCTTCTATGCGATAGTTGACCTGTCGTTTGAACGTAAGAAAATCGTAACTCTTGCTCATTAGTCTCTATCTTTCACGGGATACACGTTGCCATTTTCGTCCTCGACTGTATACCAGCCCGACACCCAAGTGCCATCGCTATCTTGTATCAGTTCGCCGTGTTCGTCATATCGTTTCGGTTCGTACATAAATTATTCCTCCTCCTCAAACATTTGGTGAGTGATTCCAAGAACATCCTCTTTGCACTCATCGCTAGGGCCAAAGATGTCGTCCTGACAAGACTGGCAGATACCGGAGATGCCATGCTCCTTGCGAGAGAGTTCATCACGGAACTCAAGGTTGTGTGCGCCGCACTTCACACATTGATTACCAGCGATAGCGAGAGCGCGGCTACGCCCGAACAGGCGCATTGCGGTGTCTTCTTTGAATTGTTCTAATTCGTTCATCATTGTAATAATATAACACAGATTAGGCTAGTTGTCAAGCGATTTCTTTAACTTTTTTGTCAGATGCTTGTGCTACGGTAAATCCATTCTTACAGTAGTCCATTAAACCTTGCTTGTTGATAAAGTGCGTTTCTAATTCGTCGAAATGTCCTTCATGCGTACCCATGTTGTTGGCGTACTGTAACGCCCGAAATAAGCTCACAGCCTCATTAAAAGTTTCACAAGTTTTAGCTGCACCCATGTTCTGCTCCCACGTGGTAGATACCACATTTTGTTTTTTACCGTTCTTAATCATGGTATAATATAACACAGAACCACGTGCTTGTCAAGGGCTTTTTTAAAGTTTCTTAAAATCAATGAATTTCGCATCGGGGAAAGTCGCTCTCACACGAAATTATTGGGCACTATACCTCACAAAAACAGTGTTATCCTTCAAATTAATTACCTCAATTAATGGCGTTTAATTAGCCTAATTGTTTGCCGCTCACAAATGATCGACAAAATACTTTGACGATCAAAAAGGGCGGAAAATGATCGACAAAAAAGACTTGACTTTTTTCAGCAGGGGCGGGCCCCGCCGTGCGAAACTGTCAAGAAAAAAATGGCGGGAATGACGGGACTCGAACCCGCGACCTCTGCCGTGACAGGGCAGCGTTCTAACGCTTCTGAACTACATCCCCATGGACGCGAGGGCCGGAGTTGAACCGGCGAATCAGCTTTTGCAGAGCCGCACCTTGCCGCTTGGTTACCTCGCGTTAGTTGTTATACTAATTTTTTTGTTGCCGTTGGTTGCTTGCCTTCTCTGACAAGGTGAACATCCCAACACACCGCGTTTAGTAAATCGGTTTTGTCCGCGTTTCTGTTGGATGCAATAACTGCCATCGCAAAGATGAAGTCAATTAGTTTTTTTTCTTTAGTTGTCATATGAATTTAATCGGGTGCTATAATTAGAGCTAATATAATGGCGATAAATAATGTGATGATAATCATAATTCATTATAGCATAGTCTTGCTTAGTTTGTCGAGACTTTAGCATAGCCGCCTTTCCCAGCTTTACGCAGAAGCGATAACGCTGTTGACGCTGCGCTTCCCTTCGGCTGTGTTCCGTGCAACAACAAAGCGAAAGACTCTGCGCCAAACGCCGCGTGTTCGTCGTCGTGGTCAATTTCCAATCCCTTGTCGATTGCCTCTTGCTCACTAAAAACAACAACCGCTTCTTTCCATCCGTGCAAATCAATCAACTCGTCGAACTTGCCACCACGCGAGGCGGTCAACACAAGATTCTTTGGCCGAACAACGTCCGAAAAGAAATGCAAGCTCTTGCTGTACGAATAAAAAATCTTGTCAGGATTTCTGTCGGCCACAATAACCCACGCCTTGAGGTAATCTTTTGAAAAGTAATCACCGCCAACGTGAACGCGCATAACGTCAAACTTTTTCGGTAAACTTTCACAAATCAAATTTGCAATCGCTTCAATCTTATCATTCTTATACCGCCAAGCATTTGTCATAGCGTTTTTGATTAAATCAAAATTATGCCAAACAGCCTTTCGCAAGGACGGGTAAAGAGCTTCGGCACTAGCTTGAAAGCACCGAAATTCTGTGTCAGGCCCATCTTGGATTTTCCCCGTTACCCTGTCAGCTTTGGACAGGCAATCTTTTGCACCGGGACAAGTCCAGCCGCTAGGCAATGAGAATGTTTTAAGTTTTACTTTTAACTTCTTTGCGAGAGCTTTCAACTTTGCGTTTGGCTCTCCGAACTTTAATGTAGTCGTATTCATTAGATATAATATAGCACGTTTTAGTCTAGCTGTCAAGCATCTTTTTAAGTCTTTGGCTTGCCGTGTCATGAGTGCGCGGCAATTCATCCTCTCCAACTTCAGCCGACACTTGCCCCAAGTCGTAAAGGTGAGCATAGGTCACGCCGAACTTTAAGATATTAGACTTTTGCTCTAGGCTATCGAATATCTCTTTTGCCTTTTCTTTAGCTGTTGGAAGAAAGCCTCCCTTGATGCCCTTGCAAGCGTGTGCGTGTCCTTCTGGGTCGTGCTTCTTAAATTCGTCTGCATCGTTTAACATACGGAACAACTCTTTGTTCTCATATGCTTTTAATAACTTTTCTCGCGTAGTCCAAAAATAACCTCGCGTATCAGTCATCCAATCAAACTCGCCGTTCGTCGCTCCGTGATTCCAGAACGACCAAAACTCTCGTTCGACTTCTACGTCATGCCCTTCTTCATTCTCTCCCAACGCAAGGTTGCCTTGTAGCATGACAACCCAGCTTGAGCCGCAGTTTTTATATGTGGTCTTAATCATTGTGTATATCCTACCATGTACGATTCTGATTGTCAAGCCTAGACTTGTGTTTTTTTCGGCGGCGAAAAGATCCCTTGCCCTTCTTCACGCGATGCTCACGCGACGCGCTGCCCATGAATCCGTACTTGGTTTTTCTCGCTTTCATTGTAATAATTAAATTTTTAATGCCACTTGCAAACGTCTCTTGCGTTCTAATGTTTCCTCACCGTTTGTAGAGGTGGCGTCCGTGAGCAGTAGAGCCTTGCTAATACCCTCACGAACTACTATAATATAACACACATTTAGGTATTTGTCAAGGGGTTTTTTCATTTTTTTTGGGTGGGCGGCCCCCCTAGGATATTGGCTTATAGAACTTGAATTCGTCACGCGGAAGCCAACCTAGCCAGCCATCTTTCGCGCGCACGAGCCAGCACAATTGATCGCCCAAGGCCTGACAATTACCAGACTTAAGCACGCGGAAGTTAGGCCCATGCTCAGCAATGCGGTTACTAGTGCGACGACTACGCTTGAATCCTGCGCGGTGTGAAAGGGCTTCCAAACTTACGTTCATTTTCATACCCTAATATAACACACAATCAGACGTTTGTCAAGCGATTCTTTCAGAAACTTTCGGGGGGCGGCCCCCCAAGCGAGCCCTCGTTTTTAAGGTGCTCTCCTGCACCACGGGCTCTATTTGGCCTGCCTCAATCGAGGGGTAGGCTGAAGACATCCATCTTGACCTCGTGCCATGCTACGGGATGCTTGTGGGGAGCCCAATCAGCTATCGCCATTTTCATGGCGTCGAGTAGGTTCATGTTGAAGTATTGAGCCGTGCTCCCGTTATTGAATGTGATAATCCAGTCTTTCATATACCTATAATATACCACACTTTAGGCCACCTGTCAAGCGGTTTTTTCAACTTTCTTTGGGGGCGGCCGCCCCGCCTTGGCGCGCGCAATGCAATATGCGCACCCCCTATTATTTGACCGTTATTTGTTTCTTATTGGCTTCTTATTATTTGCTAATATTGCCATCCTCGTTCTTGTGCATCGGCGCATGAATCGCATATGCCATGGTCGGTTCTTATGCTTACTTGTTGACCGCACGCCTTACATTCTTTTTCTATGTAATTGTATTTGCTTGCGTAGAGATTGTAATACTCTTCTCGCTCGCATGGATCTCGCCAGTAATCGTTTTCCATTATTTAATTTCCCATCGATCTTTAAGTCCAGTTGCAAACCGAGTTCCATTTTCGTCTTCTTCAACAATATGAATTCGACCAGCGATAAGGATACGCTTGGCTTTACGCTCGCCATGCTCTACGCGTGCGCGGAGTTCTTTGATTTTATTTAACAGCTTTTGCATTACTCTTCCTCCCCCAAGATTTCGTGCGCGATCCCAAGAACCTCCTCTTTGTCCTCATCGCTAGGGCCAAAGACGTCGTCCTGACAGGATTGGCAGAAACCAGAGATGCCATGCTCTTTGCGAGAGAGTTCGTCACGGAACTCAAGATTGTGCGCGCCACACTTCACGCATTGATTGCCAGCGATGGCAAGGTTACGACTACGACCGAACAGCCGAAAAGCTGTTTCTTCTTTGAAGTTTTCCAATTCATTCATATTACAATATACCACACTTTTACTGGTTTGTCAAGCGGTTTTTTTAGATTTCTGGCGTAAATTCCGCGGCTTTCTCTGCTTGGACTTCCCTTGGTGTTTTGGCCCAAATTGGGATACCATAGCCAACGGACTTTTCCATTGCTTCCGTCTTGCTCTTTGCCGTGACACTCCTAAAAGGAGAGCAACAAGTACATCCCGTTGACACTTTTACAATGTAAGGTTTTTCTTTCATAAATCGATAACCTCCACCCATTCGCCCATCTCTTCAGTTTCAGAATGAACCGTAACTTCGAAAGGCCCGAACCTAAAGGTTTCTTCTGGTTGTACCTGAATTTGCTCGCGCAGCTCAGATTGAGGGTCGAGTTTAGAATTGGGGTTTTCTTCGTTTAACATAATACAATATACCACACAAATGGGCATTTGTCAAGGGGAAATGTGAAAAAAGTTATTCACAATGAGAACCAGTCTCAATTTCTTAAATACGGCGATTTCCCCACTGTGAAATATCTCTTACACAAGAAATTTTCAAGCACAATACCCCACAAAAACAGTACTATTCTTCAAAACAATTACCCTCTTTGTCGGTCATTAAAGGGCCTAATTGATTGACAAAAAAGTTTGTCGCTCACGAATGACTGACAAAAAAGTTTGTCGGTCAAAAAGCGCGGAAAATGACTGACAAATCTGGGCGGGGGCGGCCGCCCTCGGTGATGAGTCGAGGGTTTAATCATCCTCTAACCTAGCCTCGCAGGACACTCATCATTAACGGGGTCGTAACCCGAACCGAAATTTTATCATACCCCATTTTGAAGAGCCTTGGTTCTAATATTCCTCATTCCGGCTCGCGTAGAAGTCGGTCGGACTAATTCTCTTGAATATTCCGGATCTTTACCGACGACCACCAAGCCAACATCTTTATAGAGAGCTTCGAGGCGATCCATAGGTTTTACGTTTCTTGCGCCGGCTATTTGTTGCCACATCAAGACCAATGTCAGGTTTTCTTTTTCTTTTACTTTCATTTTAATAATCGTATGGTTCTAATCCGTTGTCAGCTTGAATATCAAAGACGCACATCTTCACAGCGTAGTCAAACTCTTTACCGCTTTTAATTCCTCCGTCATAATAATCTATGATGGGGAAGTCGGGCAAATCGTGTAAGGACATTCCCATTGCTTGCCAGCAATCTTGGTCTACCGATTCAGTGAATTGTTCGAGTGTATAGTTTTCAGTTTCTGTTTTCATATTAAGCTTTTTTGATTAGGTGGTAAATAAATACTAAAGATAAAAGTAATATTATTAATCCGAGCATTCATCATCCTCCTTGTCTCCATGCGCCAACGCAGCTTCGTTGGCTTCATCTTCGTCGGGTACTTCTACACCTTCGCATACTTTGTTGAGTAGCTTAAGCGTTTCGAGGTCAAGGTCGTCCTTGTAGTAATCGTCGTGATTGTTGTATTCCATAATCTTATAATAGCATGAGTTTGATGGTTTGTCAAGAACTAACTCGTTAGCTCAGACAACGGTTTAGATTCAAACCACAAATCGCGTTCGACACCCAAGCCAAATGGGCCTTTAACAGATTCAAGCTCTTTTAAGCTGAAATAGCCAAGCTCCTTCTCGTGCCCGTCAACCAAGCCAAAGAAGGTGTCTTTACCATCAAATTCGGTGGCGTACCATGTCCAGCTGGAATCTGGAGTGAAAAATTTTGCAACAACTTTTGGGTCGTCAACCTCTTCCTGAGAATAGAGTTGAGGGAGTTGCGTTCTGAGGTCGTTTGTCATTAGTTTCATATTATAATATACCACACTTTCGGGTGTTTGTCAAGGGTAAAGTTATTCACAATGTTATTCACAATCAAACTGCAAGACGTCCGGATACACGTTTACCTCTACGCCAGTGATTAGCCTAACCGTGATATAGTGAGACGGGCGAGGTAGCTTGCCATTTTTGTTGTCGGCCACAACAACGCCGCGCCAATGCAACGGGTTTGCCTTGTGCCTTACTTTATCTCCTACCTTAAACATTATACTTTTGGTGCTTTGAGCGGCGCTGAAAAGATCCTTTTCCCTTCTTCACGCGATGCTCGCGAGACGCGCTCCCCATGAAGCCATCTTTGTTTACTCTCGCTTTTATTCGCTTCGTTTTC
>NZER01000324.1 GCA_002690445.1 Candidatus Pacearchaeota archaeon | reverse complement strand
GTAGCCGATACCACCAGCAGTGTGGTCACTGCGTTGCTGGAGTACGGGGCTTTGGGCGTCTTCGCTATCTATTTGATCGTCACTAACTGGTTTGCCCAGAAGAGAATTGACCGCATAACGGACACGATTGCATCTCAGCTAACAGAGCAGACTTCTAAGATCGACTCGATTATCAAGAGCAAGGAAGAGGACAAGCTCAAGAAAGACATCGCCAAGATGATCGAGGACAAGGAATCTTGATGACGTAGAAAACCCCGCCCAGGTCGTGACGCCTAAGCGGGGAATGAATCTACGGTTCGAACAAACCGCCGACGGGCCAATCCCAACGACGGAATGCGTTTGTTCCAATGTTGACGACCATTCAAATCTGAGTGGTCGCCATCTATCTTTAACCTTGTGATAGGGCGCTAGCCTTCGAATGCTTCTGCGATTTCGTCAATGGACTCTTCAGCCTTCTGCTCTTCAGCCTTCTGGTCTATCGACTTCTTCTCAATGGCATTGCCTGCCATGACGGAGATGAACTGCTTCATCAAGTCCTTGAGCTCATCGTCATTCGACGAATCCTTCTTCTTGGTTAGAACTTCAATGAGTTCCCTGTTGGCATCAGCCATATTGATGTTGACATCGACTGCCGGAACACCGTTGTGGTAGCGCAGGTCTTGTGCGTTATTGGCGTCGATCCACTTGCATGCCAAGATGATGGATTCATCACCATTGGGATTTGGTCGGATGTCGATTTCATACTCTCCGAGCCTCCACTCACCATTTGGCTGAGAGTTCCTGATGTTCTTGACCATGGCTTTAAGAACGCCGCTACACATGTGTTTCCAAAGCTTAGCATCAATCTTGTTCGTCAATCCCTCAAGGGGCCAATGCGCCTTCTTTAGGCGGGTACGGTAGTTCTTCCATTCCTTTCTAGTCTTCTTGTCGATGAGGTTTTCATCAAGCACGCCACGGATCAAAGACATGAACTCTGTCGTTCGAATAATCTTTGGCGGTCCAACCTTCTTGCCTGCGGTCTCAGACATACGAAGCTTATGTGGACTACCTGCGGTGGCCTGGTCAATCAAAGACATTTGTTCTCCTACTCGGTGAAGTCTTCATCTGGCTCGGGAAGATCGTTTTTCTTGGTTCTTTCTACCAAGATCTTTGCTTTTGACTTCCTCTGCCGTTGTGATTGAACATCAATAACCTGTTTTTCCATAGTACCATTATTGCCAACAGCGTCTTGTGACCTATCTCCGGTCTGATCAACCAAAGCATTCCCGCCAAAATCGGTCTGGATGTCGTGCTCGAGTACAGCTGTGGTCTGTGGCGTGAGGGGAAGGTACTTGCAGATGCGCCGAATAACGGTCTTTCGCCACATTTCTTCTGTGTGCTGAGTCCATGGGCCGCTATCTGGGCTTCTGGAGTTTGAACGAATACGGTTTATTTGGTCCTTTCGCATGACTTCAACTTGGCGTTGACCATCCTTGAAGTAGCACACAGCGTATGCGAGTCGTAGGTCGCCAGGGTCATCGTAGTTGACCTTGTGCTTGAGAATCTCGCCTTGATCAAGGTCGAACCTATGCTCAAACTCATCGTTTTCATGAACTACGCGAGCGACAAAGTGGGCAACCTCTCCAGACCGTTTCACGAGATCCATCAGGCCGGTATACTGAATCCAAAGTTCAGCATCGTAGGACTTCGCCTTCTTGTTCCACATAGGAACCAGAGATGCCCGGTGAAGTACGCCACCAGCGACAAGGTTCAGTTCGCATGCCTTGGCAAGAGCCAAGTAAACCGATGTAGGAGTACATTGGACGAGCCGTTCGTTCTTTGCAGCCTCGAACATCGCTACACGGATGATTCGATCGACATCCGTTCCACGTGGCGCGATCTTGATGAGGCTATCACGCTTTGTCCCGAGAAATGCGTTGAGGGCAGTCAGTTGGTCTCTTCGACTTAGTTCAGTCGTCATCTTTTTTCTCCATTAAACGAAGCATTCGATGTCCCGGCTTCTCGGTAACGTACTTTTTGTAGAGGTCAGGATGCTCTTCGGTGAATTTAGCTTTATTGAAGACCTTCCTCGGAACAGTAGGCTTCCAAGTTGCGATGTTCGCAATCCCCAATGATTCGCCGATGCACACGCGCAGTTGGTTCTCGAGTTCAACCTTCTTCTCGGTTATTTCTTTGTGTTGGTCGCGGACCTTGAGGATCTTCTCGTAGATTTCTCTCTCTGCAACTGTGGCTGGACGGAGGATTTCATCCTTGACTCGTGGATGCAACTTCCCAACTACTTCGCGGCATAGTTTCGTTCCATCCACGGGTGGTGGCGTTTCAGCTATCACGTACTTCTCCCACCACTCATCGCCAATGTCGAGAAGTTCCTCGCCGAGCTGGTTGTCTCGTTCGATTCGATAAACGCGGAAGTCGTCCAAACTAAACAGCGTGGCAATGTCCCAATATGGAGCGTCGAAAATCTCCATGTAGACGCGCATTTGAACCTCAACATCTAGTGGTATGTCTGTGGTTCTTGTTTTGCCCCAACCCTTCCGCATTCGACGGGTCTTGGCGTCCATTCCAAAGTTGATGTTTTTGTGCGTTACCAGTCTATCTGGCGTTCCAAAGATGCGCGGTCGGGTAGGATGCCAAGTCAATCCTTTCTCCCAAAGGTGACATCCCTCCCCTAGATGAAGCTCGTAGATTTCACAAACGTACTTCTCCATTACCCGACCGCGCATCAGGAACTGGTTGTCCGAATCCTTTGAAGAAAGCATTCCTGTTTTTTCGGTCCACAAATTGAAGGTGCTTCTCTCGAAACAGCCGACCTTCTCGCTTGGCGCAGCACTGGACAACACAATGGAGGCAACATCCGTGCCTCCGAGACCTTTTTTCCGTTCAGCAAGCCACGCGTCTCGCTCTGCTTGGTTCATCGGTGCTTCTCCTTGAGCAAGACTACTCTTCTATCTCAACTGTGTCAAGGAGCCACACCCCCCCGTCTGGACAAGAAGTGTCCTACCCGCTATTCTCCTGCCAAAGGGTGTGTCCAATGGTCGTCGAGGATTACCGAAAAAGCCTTCCCGGCAAAAGCACTCGAGCCGCGTTCATTGAGTGGTTGAATAATGAACTCAATAGATTTGGATTGAGATTGAGCATTGGTTATCTTCGAGACTTGGAATATGGTCGAAAGACACCGTCATTGCCACTTGCTATCGGAATAGAAAAAGCAACCGGTGGAGTAGTCTCTGTGAGAGAATGGCCTGGACTCAGTTCAGGTCTCCGTTCCTAAATCTGGAGTAGACAATGGGCCTCAAAAAGAAAGTCGACGCGATGCGAGTTGTTGTGGGGCAAAAGGCCTGTAAGCATGGCTTTGACCTTACTCAAGTAATCTCGACGCTCTATGCGTACATTGCTGAGCTCGAAGCTCGCCTTGATAGTCCTAAGCCGGTCATGGTCAAGAAGGCGCCAACCAAGAAGGCGCCAACCAAGAAGGCTACTGCCACGAAGGTGCCAACCAAGAAGGCTACTGCCAAGAAGTAGTCAGCAATCGATCGGGTTCTTCAGAGCCATTAGCATCATCTGGTAGGCAGTCATTGTCTGCTCCTTGTCGAGATGCGCTTGGATTATCTCGATCACGTGGATCTGCGTCATCGCCTGGGCGACGGGCTCGTCTTCAGAGTCAATGACCTGCATGAACTTATCGTCAACGCGTACAGACCAACCGTTGGGCATTTGCCATGTCTTTTTGATTTCATCAAGGTCTGCCATTAGCATTCCTGTGGTTGGATGATGTTGGCATAGCCACATCCTTTGCGCATGATTGGAACAACGTCCATCCAATGTTGGATCGCTGAGTTGATTTCCAATCGGCCTGTTTGGTAGCAGTGTTCAGCAAACGCCCTATTTCCTGTAGCTGGGCACATCCATAGTATATCGACTACTCGATGCAGCTCCTCTCGCGTTCGTTCAGTCATGGACATCGCGGTGTACGGACTGATGAGCGTCCAAGCGTAGATTCTATCCAGCAGCTCTTCCTCGATCTCGCCAGACTCTTGGTACCAGTCGAAGCAAAACTCATGGACTGCACTTAGTAAGTCACTGCTACATTGGACGTTCGATGACGTGAATCTACTGGGCCCTTCATCGATCATGTAGTCTAAGCCATAGGCAAGTAGCGAGGCGTAGTGTCCATCTTCGATAAAGGTTTTTACCTTGTTCGCAGTTGAATGGAGAAGAAACCAATCTCCGTTATGCATGCAACGGATCTTGTTCGCTCTCAACCGCTTGAAAATCGCTACCTTGTCATCTTCAGTCAGGTACTTGTCGATTACTTCTTGCGCTTCAGTATCCTCAAAAGTCAGCACGTTACTATCCATCAGGTCCTGTACTCCTCGTCTTTGACTGCTCTTGGCTTCTGGATCGGGATCACGTCGCCACTACTGTCTTTGGACCATACGTACGACCTTTTCCCCCCGATGCGGGTTCGGAATCGCTCATAGCCCAGCTGCCTCATGATATCGCCAACCCTCATCTCGCTGTTTCTAGTCATCTGGTACTTCTCTAGATTAAGCGCTCGCGTCATGATTTCGATTGTGGATACCTTGCCGCACGCACCGTGCAACCATGATTCGATGACTTCGTGCCATGGATCGTATTGACGGAAATCGCTGGATTGCTCTTCAAGTTCCTGCTCTGCCTCGTTCTCAAGGTACCACTTTTCGCCATTCTTGAATGCAACCACTGCCTCTGCCCAGATTTGTTCTCTGTTGGCTTCTGTCCAATGGGTGTCGATTTTGCCAATTTGGACCGGCCAATATCGACGAGAGCCCGTCATGTCAGTGATGAACTCACCCTTATTGGTCGTCCCACAGAAGACTGTGTGTCGCTTGAGCGTGATTGTCATGCGGCCATACGGAGGACGAAACGTGTCCTCTTGTGCGGATAGGAACGCCTTGGTGGCCGAGTTGTGTGCTCGTCGGATTGAATCGAGTTCTGCTACTTCATAGAGCCAAGCTCGGTGAATCTGCATGTAGGCATTGGAAGAACCGATATCCATTGGAGTGTCGCAGAAGTACTTGTCTGAGGCGAGGACACGGAAGGTCGTGCTTTTCTTCGCGCCTTGAGGTCCAACTAAGATCAAGACGCAGTCGGCCTTTATGCCTGGCTGCATTGCTCGAGCAATGCATTGGATGAGCCATCTCCTACCAATTTCGCGGGTCAGATCCTTGTCGTGAGCTCCTACTGCACGAACCAACCACTCGTCCATACGGGGGGTGCCGTCCCACTTGATGTCGTTGAGCCATTCAACCAGCGGGTTTCTCCCGTTCTCCTCTGCCACATACCCAACGGACTCCATGATGCACTCGGTACTGAAATGCACGTTGTAGTATTTGTACATCCACTTCTTGATGCGTGTACTGTCTGTATCCTTGTAGTCGACATCATCGATTTCGATCGCGTTTCTGAACGTGTCGAGCCATATGCGGCTCTTCCAACGTCGGTCGCGCTCAAGGATGATGATTAGGTTTGGAACGGTCGACCGAATCTTTTCGCATCCATTCCTAGTTGTAGTGATCTCCAAATACGAGAGTACGCTTGGCTGTGGTCCAATCTGCTCTCCACGACTGTAGGCTTCTTTTGCTGCCTTTAGGAGGTCGGAGAGATTGGGTGCATCTGGCTCGCCAGACAGGACTTGGTCAAGGTCTGGCACTGGTTTCTCCTTCCGATTCGTTTAGAGGAAGGCGATAGCAAATCCTGCTCCCGAGCTGTGTCTGGATTATTTTAGCGTATTCTTCGCCTTTTGCATCTGGATCAGTCCCAATGTAGATGTCCAAGCCATCTGGGATATTGACCTTACCTATGGAGCCGAAGGAGCCAGAGGTTCCAGCAAGTATCGCCAGCGAAAGCGATTCTCGTTCAGCTTCCGACGTTGCCTTGAGAAAGTCCGTGATCCCTTCGACGACAACGAGACCCTCGAGGTTGACTGGCTCGCCCCTCATCATCTTGACTGCGTGTCGGTTGGGCATGAAGAGACCACCTGCTTGGTATCCGGTAGGCCAAAGCGTCTTGGGTGTATCGGTGGTCTTTGTGACCGCACGAGCATGAAGGCTGCAGAACGTTCCCTTGGCATCAAAAGCAGGAACGACCAATCGCCATGTCATGCTCCTGCCTCCAGGCCACCACTTGGGCCAATCGTAGTCACGTCTATTGGGCGTAACGCGAGCAATGCCCGTTCGGGCTAGGGCCTCAAGATTTAGATTCCTACTGTTCAAGAACTGAAGTACTGCATCATCTTTCGGGATCTGATGTAGCTTAAAACAACTCTTCCAGAGAGCATGAACCTCTTTGACCGGTGGGCGGTGTCCCCTAGTCGGTGTGGGTTTCTTGGGTTTGTTGTTCTTTGGCGGCACGATGGATGTCTTCTCCTCGAACCATCCACGTACTCGATTTCGGTCCTTGTCGGTGGCATCCTTGAACTTCGCGCCACAGATAATCACGGAGACAAGGTCTACTCCTGACCCACCAGCACCACAGGCATGACACCGCCATCCTAAGTTATCGCGCCGAAGTCCTATCGGTCCTCGCCGATCTGAACTACCTCGTTTCTCTGCTCCACAGGCGGGACATGGACTAAAGGAGCCATTCCTTCCTGGCATCAACCCCAAGTTCCGCGCCGTATCTGATACTGCAATCGACTCTACTTCCCTCATCCACACTGTTGCTTCTCCGTGGTGTCTCCTTACGCATTCAAATCGCCTTGATTTGGTATCGTACTTGTTGGTCGTGCGTGATCAAAATGGACATCGAAATACCGGCTTCGTCGCGAGCTTTCGCTGCATAACGAACTAAGGTATCCACCGTCGTAGGCGGTCGTTTTCCGTTGAGAACGCCCCATAGATGCGTGTGCCCGCAGCCCATCACTCTAGCGCACTCCCGGTAACTTCCACCAATAGAGTCAACCAAAGCCCTCAAAGCTTTGGTCGTATCAATGACGACGTTCGATGTCCTTCTACTACCCATGGTGTCTCCCTGATGGTGTTGTCACCGTAGGGTACAGGGCGTTTTTTGTCAAGAAGTTGAAACCACCATATGTGGTGGTCATGCTTTAGTAGGCACAAACCCTCTGGTTTTGATATGATAGCAACAACACGTAACAGCTGCCCTGTGGAGATTTATCATGGCCCTGAAGGTCGCTGGCTATAGTTCAAGCGCACTTAGCTACAAGATCGTGCACCAATCCGCTGTAACCCAGACGGCTGATGTGGACGTTCTTGGAACAGGTGGAACGATGTCTTCGATAGACGTCCACAACGCACATTCGAGTACGATCTATCTGAAGATGTTCTTGTCTTCCGGAACGTATACCGCTGGGGCTTCGGAGCCGGACTTGATGTTCCGAATGCCGGCAAGCACACAAAAAAGATTTGACCTGCCATCCGGCATTAGCTTCAATCAGCTTACTTTTTGGACCAATAGCGCTGCGGCCACAAATTCCACGGCTGCACCTGGCGGAACCGTATCTATCATAATTGTTTCTACCTAAGGCAAAACCATGGGCGTAACCACA
Source organism: Candidatus Pacearchaeota archaeon (assembly GCA_002690445.1). The sequence goes on along the minus strand of NZER01000324.1, from coordinate 4,590 downwards.
AGTGCCGTTTCTGATCCGCTGTTCACCACTGTAGTGGTTGATGCCGAGGCCAACACAACGGTCGAGACATTTAATGACGCGGCCACAACGCTATACGCTATTGAAATCGAAAATCCAAACAAGAGAGCTGTTTGGGTTCGAATTAACTGGGCAGCGTCTGGAGATACGAACTCCACGCAAAATGACAACATCTTCCACTGTCCGGCCGCTAGATCCTGCTACTACTACTTTGCGTCTGGGTATGACATTACAGCTGGCATGCGTGTCTGGTGTTCAACGAACAAAGGCCTTGGCAGCGGTGTCACCTTAGCTAGTCCGGCTGCATCTGTTACCGTTCGAATGGCATTCAAAGATACCTGATTCTTGGATCACAGTTTGGTTCGGCCACAGTACTGTGTTCGACTTGTTTGGCCCATCGCCGAGATGTATGAACCCGCGCTGTTCAAGGCTATCCACTGCACCGATGATTGCGCGATACTTCTTGCCTCCATCATCATCAATGGTGAGGTCTTGAGTGATGGTGTTGATGGTCTCGAGGCCCGGCTCTGAGATGATGTAAGAGAGCACTATGCCTCGTAGTGAGTCTCCTCGAACCGTCCCAGGGTAGCCCGCCTTACGCCGTCTAAAGGTCTGCATAGGTCAACTCCTTTGGCTGAACGCAAGTCTTCAGAACACAACTTTTAAGCACTGGACCATCAAAGTAGTAGATGGTGAGCGGGTCAGCCCATGCTGGCTTGCGGGATTTAATGGTCGTGCCGCTATCAAGACCAACACATAGGATTGTCGCCTGACAGACATACGTGTAATTCTTGGCATCGATGTACCACTGTTGGTCATGCACGAGCTCGTTGGAAACCGTGTAGTTGTAAAACTCGCCGTCAAAGTCTTGGGCTATCGCCAACGATATCAGCAGTAGTATCAGTGTCATAGTATCTCTCCTTTATGGATGGCTGGGGCGGGTGGACTCGAACCACCAACCTCCGGGGTAACAACCCGGTGCGCTGCCAGTTGCGCTACACCCCATCGACTTCGGTTCTTTCATGGCATGAATGACATGACCCGCATGGCAGACCATCGGTAGTGGGCTGATAGCAACTCCATGTCTGCTCGAGGTCCATGCCAATTTCGTGAGCTTCTCGGATGATTGTGGCCTTGGATAGTTCAATTAGTGGGGCAACGACTTTGATTCCAGTATCTGCTTGAGTCAATGTGTCGAGCGCATCAACCCAAGTAGGTCGGCAGTCAGGGTATGGTTGATCGCCTGCGTTTGCTCCCAACCAGACCTCCTCATACCCTCGCGTCTTGGCGATGTTCACAGCGTGCGCCGCAAGGATTAGATTCCGCCCCGGAAGGATGCGAAGACCATCAGTTCCCACTCCCGTCTGCATGGAGGCTTCTACTCCTGAGATGATACAGGGCAGTTCGATCAGTTGGACAAGGTGCTTGTTTGCCCATGTTCGAACGGTTCGACGCTCTTGCTTGGCAACGGGTTGTCCGTAGTCGATGAAAAGGCCCGCACCGAGTATTCCATCTCGATAGGCCCTCTCTGCAAGTAGTGTTGAATCTATGCCGCCTGACATCAAAACTAAAATCATTGAGTTCCTCGCCCAAAAAGACATGTTTGTCGTGCAGTATCTGACAGAAGATCGATGGTACACGCCCACTTGGTAACGCTTGTTCCATCAACTGAATGCGCTCCTGCACATTGAGACATTCGAATTCTTCGAGCTGTGTTCACCCGTCCGACATGGAAGTAACAGTCTACCTGTCGAGCGAAGTTTCCCCATTGGGCAATTGTTTTTAACTTCCATTCGGTGGTCCCTCCCAAGAAAAGACCACGTCCTGATGTGAGCAATGGACGTACATCCTCAGGCTCCATTCCGTCTTGAACCGCGATTAGCACAAGCGCATGGTCGATCCGGTCAAGCCAAGTGGAAGTCAAGCTTAGTGAGTCCAGACCTCCACCTACAATGTCTGGTGCGACTACCCAATCGGCACCGGCTCCTATGCGATCCAATGCCCAAAGAAAGGCGTCACTATCAAACGGCTTGCCTTGCTGATGACATCCCCACGCACCGTTGTCGAGTGCATAAGGTGCGAGCGTATCATCGTCCCATCGTGGAGCCATCTTGCCCTTCGATACATTCAACGTGTCAGGGGACATGAGCATTCGCCAGTTGTGTTCGCGTAGAGCGCGCTTGTTCCTTCGTGTGCCTGTGTAACTGGCATACATGATCATTCCGGCTCCGCAAACAGAACCACTTGGTTCGTCGCCGTGACCTCGGGCCACTGGATCGGGTCGGTGTTGACCCTGGCGTTGAGGCCAACCCATCGGACCTTGGATTGCAGCGGATGATCGTCTACCCGATTCAAGTGCGAGTATTTGGGACACGCCCATCCACGGTCACCGCTAGTTCGTCCGTCCTCCTGCCACCCTGCACCTCTGAGCGAAGCCCCGCCCTCTTCGGGAAGGGTGTACGTGATGATCCGCGCATACCCCATCGCCAACGCAATTCGACGGGCTGCTCCAAGCAATGCCGAACAAGCGTTGGGACACCCATCAGTAGCGACTCGATTGACCTCGAGCGTAAACCCATCATCGAGCATCCGCGCGACGGGGCGTCCGATGGTGGCGACACCACGAACAGCTCTCGTTTCATCTATCACCGCCAAACAGAAGATTGCTCCACGCGGAGACCGGTGGTGTCGGTGATAGGCCTCGATGAAAGGCTTGGCTTGGCGCTGCGAGCATGGGACCACTTGCAGTCTTGGCCTCATGCTCCACTCCCTTTTATCCTTTCATCGATCATCGTGGACTCTAGAATGGAATGGTCTCGTCCGGCACGTTTCCCTGTTGGGATGGCGCAGGGCGACTGGAACCGTTCTCCGCACGAGTCATGAACTCCACACGGTCAGCAACGATCTCGGTGTTCCACCGCTTATTGCCGTCCTTGTCCTCCCACTGCCGCGTGCGAATCTTGCCCTCGACTGCGACCTTCGAGCCCTTGTCCAGGTACTGCACACAGTTCTCTGCCTGCTTGCCGAACACCACGACGGTGTGCCACTCGGTGTGGTCTACCCAGTTATCGCCGTCTTTCACGCGCTCGTTCGTAGCGACCCGAAGGTTGGTGATCGATAGACCAGACCTCGCATTCTTGAGTTCAGGCTTCTGACCAAGGTTGCCGGTAATAATGACACGGTTCATGTTTGCTTCTCCTGTTTGAATTTTGTTGCTTTCCATTTTTCATCGTTGTCTTGTCACACTCTTTGGAGCGTGCCCATCTAATGTCTCTTGCATCATCGCGGTGATGTCGTCGAGTGGTATCTCCACCGAGCATAGGACGAGGTCGCATTGCTTGCACTTGCGCATCCGGACTACGAAGTCCTGGGTGTACCATCCAACTATCTTCTCGGCGCGTTTGACCACCCATCCCTTTCCGGGGCGAGCTGGTGTTCGTGATGCTGTTACTGCCGTTTTGCTGTTGCACTTTGGACATGTCATTTCCGTTTCTCATCAATGAAGTTCTTGAACGGTGCAACCCAAGTTGCGATAGAACTTCGCCCGCTTCCGATGCAGGTAGTACAGCGGTTTGCTGTTATCGACGAGGTCGATGACCAATGGCTCCAACTTGTTCTCTGCTGTTCGCATGATTCGACCAATCCGCTGTTGGATTCTTCCCATTGCTTTGGTTGGCGTAGTCAGGATGACCGTGTCCAATCCGGGTAGGTCCAGCCCTTCGTCTGCAACCGTGGTAGCGAAGATAACCTTTACCTCTCGTTCGTCCGCCGCCTTGAGTACTTCGGCGCGTTGCTTCTTGGTCATCTTGCCAACGAGAGTTGCAGCGCAAATCCCGTTGTTGGTGACTCGTTCTGCCATGTCGATGCAATGCTGAACCCGGTCGGAAAGCACGAGTACTTGCCTTCCGTTCATAACGAGTTCTTCGACCATCTCAAGGATTTGATCGTTGCGGTCGTCGTCGAAGCACATCGTGGTAATCAGCTTGGGCCAATCCATCTGACCAGAAGGGCTCCAGCTGGTCGGGGTGAACCGAACCTTGGGGGCGAGCACTCGACCAGAGGCGATGAGTTCTTGAGTTGTGATGCGGTACAGCTCCTTGCCTAAGTGCCAATACAAGATGGCGCTGAGACCGTCAGGTCGGTCGGGAGTCGCAGTCAATCCAAACCGGACCTTCGCAGGCATGGACATCATCACTTGGCTGAATGTCTGCGCCGGAACGTGATGAGCTTCGTCCACGATGCACAGGCCAAACTGCGAGGCCCACTCGTGCAGATCTTCCCACCGCCCTTTGGCGAGGGACTGGAACATCGCGATGACCACCTGGCCGGTGTCGTCTCGCTTTCCACCACCGCAGATGGTGACCTTGGGCACCTCTCCGTCTGCCGTCCGCATCTGAGCCTCAATCCGATCCTTCCATTGCTTTGCTAGGTCGTTGGTGTGGACGAGTATGATCGTCCGTGTGTGGAACTGACTCATTGCACCCAGGGCAATCATGGTCTTTCCTGCACCACATGGAGCGGTGACCAGACCTTCTTCCTCTTCGACCATCCGACGGACCGCCTCCTTCTGAT
>NZER01000323.1 GCA_002690445.1 Candidatus Pacearchaeota archaeon | reverse complement strand
TATAGTTCTTTAAATCTGCGAAGGATGCTTGTCCATGAGCTTGAGCGAAGGCGTCTTTTCCGCCGTACTTCGTAAATAACGCTTCCCGTTGAGAAGAAGAAAGCTCATTGATATTAACATCCATGTTAGCCTTCGACCCTATAAATTCCCCCACCTTACCCATTGCCTGACCAATTCCAGCTGATATCAACATACCAGTGAAGGCTCGCTTCATTTCTGCTTTATTTTGCCTCTTCTGAAGCCTTTTTTGCACCTCCTCTGCCACCTTGTCGGCACGCTCATCATCTTCGGGACTTCCAATCCAATGGCTTGCGCCACTTCTAGGAGTGGTACCACTTAAAGCTATAGGACCACCACTCTGAAATCCGTGCAGTTTTCTAACCGTGCGATATTCTTCAGCGTTGATAATACCTTTTGCAAAAGCTTTTTTTGCATCCCTAGGTAAATTACCCGCCGCTGATGTTCGGGGAAATGAGATATCCGCTCCAGCCTTGCCAGTAACCCACAATCCTTCCAACAAACCAAATCCTTTTCTAAACTGAAATGCCTGTCGCGCAGAAATCTGCCCCGATTTAAAAGCTTTTCTGATATCTTTCTTTGGTTTACTTCTTTGACCGGAACGAGGCACAGTGAAGCCCAACCCTAGATCCCATACGTTTGCACGAGAAGAGAATAACTCTGAAGCTCTATCAGTATATCTAAATTCGTTAGGGGTCAAGCCACCCGCTTGGGCACCAAAACGAGGGTGAGACCCAAAATTTAATGAATCAAGCAAAGGCATGTTAGCCTTTGCTGCCCTACTGTTTACAACATATTCGCCCGGCTCCAACATGGCTGGAACTATATCCCCTGTGCCGCTGCCCGGCACCCTGCTGCCAGACTGAGACTTAAAATATCCCGGCCTCATTTGGGTACCTGCGCCCTTTATCGAAACAGCTGAAAAAGCATTCATCATCGAACTAACACCCTGCTGCAAAAATGCACGACGCATTTCTTTTAAGAAACTAATGGCAACCCCTCTTAGCGCATCATCGACATCTGTGGTCTTATCCATGACCGCTTCCATAGCGGCAACCATATTGTCACGAAAAGTAACAGGAAGACTTTTTCCAAGCAAGTTCATAATGCTTTCAGAATCTTTATAAACCGTACCCATACCATCTTTAAACCCCTCTCCAAATTTTTTCTGAGATTCGCTCAGTTCGGTTTGAAACCTTGTAGTTTCGTCGAATATTTCTCGCGCATCTCTTTGTCGGATCTCAAGCTGCTTTTCTTTACTAACGTTTATAGCGTCATTTAAGCTTAGATTATGTTTGGTCGCATCGTTGATCTCTTCATCAGTGCTTAAAATCTCCCTCTCAAAATCCAATAGCTTGGACCGATGCTTGGTTACCTTGGGTTCCGTAGATTTCCCTTCAAATTGACCAAACACTTGGGCTTGCTGTCGCGTGGCATATTTCTTTACGTTTGCAGGGGCAGCTTGACCTTCGTAGTATTTTGCTATTTCTACTTCTCGTTCTATTTGTTTTCTAAGCCTACGCGGAGACATGCTCACGCTAAGGCCTTCGGCCCCCCCAGCTCCCATCTTTTCCCTTTCTGTGGCACTGTAACCTTGGTGAGCGTACCTCATAATGCCCAGATCTGCTAAATCGTAACCACGTCTTGCGGCGCTCCCCTTTGCGGTTCCTTTTACTGTAGCGCCCTGTCCCGGCTTATAGACAGCTAACGCCTCCTCCATGGTTTTTATTTTCTTTGCCCGCGTCTTCGACCCCATTGTTTCATAGCGAGTGAATGCACCCATGCTAACGCCCGCAGCCTTTCTTTCAGCAAACCATGATGGCATAGTATCAGGACCCATAGTTCCAACTGTGTTTTGTAGTTGATATGTAGTTGGAGAAGCTGTGCCCCCATAAGCAATAGTAAGATCATCCAAAGCTTTAATTAAAACTAAATTGGTTTTTACGAGATTGCTGGTTGTTTGAACTACATTAGCGGACGCCACAACTTCGGCATGACGCTGTTTCTCTTCAAGGCTTAATCTTTTTGACTCAAGACTTTGCTGCTCTACGAGCTTTTGTCTTTCTACTCCTCTTGTGAAACCAACTCGTTCTGTTGGCCCTTGGAATCGCCCTATTCGAGGATCCTGCAGGGTTCTGTCTAAGCTTGCTATTCTTTTGGCTGTAACACCCTCCTCGCGCGCCATAGCTATCTCTAAACCTTCTAAATATTTCTTTTTTTGTAATTCTACATCTCTTTCTGCTTTTAATATTTGTTCCCTTACCTGTGCCTCTCTAAATCTGTCTGTTATTACGCTGGCTTCTTTATCTAGCAATTCACTACGCTTGTTGAGGTCTCCGCGCACTTTGTTTTGAAACGCCTCTATTTCCCTAATGACCGTAGCGTTAGGGGCACCCTTTCCTTTTACTTGGGTAGCCCCTGTTAAGGCCGCCATAGCTTCAGTAATATTTCCGGCCATAAAAGGAGCTACGATAGAGGTGTTTAACTCTTCCAGCCTCTTAGTGGAGCCCATAGCCAACGCATCGATCTGCCTCCGCATATCTTTTTCCAGAGAGGTTGCAGCGCTTATACCAATCGCAGAACGTTTTAAGCCTACATTGCCCAAACCCCGGGTTTTGGCCTCTTCAGCCAACTCCATAGGATTTGTGACCGCGCGCAATAATTCGGATCTAATTCCCCCTCTTTGCTCCCTTCGGGCAATATTAGCGTCCACCGCCCGTAAAGTAGTTGCATACTGTAATATCGTAGCATCAATATCGTCAAAAATTTTATTAAGCGCTTGAGTAAATAACGCTTTCTCTCCTCGGTCCTTGTCGACACCTCCCAGCAACTTTTCATAGCCTTCTATTTCCTTTAACACAAAGTCCGCCATAAACTTTGTAAACATCTCTACAACCGCCTGATCTGTTCCGCCTCCTGCGATATTTTTAAAGCCGGGAGCGGTGTCCGCTATAAAATCTGCCATTTCGGAAGCCATTTCTGGAGAAAACTTGATATCGCCCACTCCTTGCAACAATACTGACGCAATGTCATCTGCCGCCCAATCTTCCGGATTCAATGCGCCGCCAAGAGCGACCCCTATTTTTGTCTGCAAAGTTTTGACATCCTTTACGATGTCCGAGCCGAAGGCTTTTCTTTGACCTTCAGTTAAATCACCAAAATTCTCTACACCCGGATGACGCCCTATTTCTGCTTCGCGGCCCTGCGAAAGCATCATTTGGGCCAATGGAGACATCACCGATCGACCCAACATTCTTATATTGCGATCTTTCTCACCTTTCCGCGCAGCCTCTTTACCATACAGTCGCGGTTGTTCGTCAATCAGATCCTTATCCAGAACAGCTTGTGCTTTTGCGAGGGTTTTTCGCCCAAGCATTTCCTGCTGTTGCTCTTTGCGGTATGTTTTAATTACCTCCGTCAACTTATCAAATTCTCCAGCATTCCTTTGTAACGCATCTCGCAAATCAGCATCATCAATCCCAAATAAAGCCTCCGAAGCAGCAAACATTGCGTCATCTAATGCTGCCGAACCTTCAGCCGACACCATAGCTTTTTGAGCCGTAAGAAAACCTTGAGCTCCTTTTATGTTTGCCTCAAGGGTTTGAGAAAAAGCTAAAAGTTTGTCACTTGCCGTTTCGGTGGAGGCGGAGACAGCCGCAAAAGCCCCTATGGTACCTCCTAACGCAACACCAATGAGGGTTCCTACGACCGGAACAACAGAGCCTGCGGCCCCTCCGGCCATAGCCCCTCCGGCCATACCACCTAACATACCTCCGGTAACGCCCCCTGACATGAAGCCACTAACCCCAGCCCCTGTCCGTCCTCCAATAGCCTGCTCCGCCATTCCTCCTACCATAGGCGCCGCCATCATCATAGCAACTCCCCCCATACCTCCTCCGGCGCCGCTCGCTCGACTTAAAAAACTACCTTTTGCCCCTCCGGCTGGCGCTGCTGCAGCCGCTTTGACCCCAACTTCTGTTATTCTAGCCGAAGTTTTTTTGACTTGCGTTGAAAATTGCTCCATCGAGTCGCCGTTAAGTTTATATTTAGATCCCAATACCTTTAATGTGCGATCTACCTGCTTCTCTGTCATTGTACCCTTCGACAAAGCCACAGCTAATCTATTCGCCGCCGCATTCAAGTTTGAAAACGCGGTAGGGGTATTGATCAATCCTTTTTTACTTCCAAATATACCAGTCAGGTCAACACCCCCCGTAGCGGCAAAATTTGGAACATCACGAAGACCGCCCGGTTCATCTATTTGATTGGTCACCGCTAACCCGGCAGGATTATTGGGACTTTGAAAACGCGAGGAACTATGGATACGGATACTAGAAGATGGGATTCCGGCTGCTTTTTCCCTTTGTATAGCCGCACCTAACCCTCCAGCAAAATTAGGCACAAAACCATACGCCCCACGCAAACCTAAACGAGACGATATTTTCCGCGCAGTAAAGGGATCTCCAAAAGCTTTTGGTATTAACGATCTAATCTGCTCTGGGGTATCTCTTCGTTTAGCATCTGCTCGAGTCACCGACATTCCTTTAAAGAATGTTCTCCGAAGCCGTGAATCCATACTCCCCCCTTCTTCAAAATCGAATCGAGCCCCTTCATCTCCGCTGAAGGCCTTAGCGTCATTGGACGCAAGCTTCAAAGCGCTTTCAAAAATTGCCCCCTCGGCGCTAGAAGAAAAAACACGACCCCGCGTGTTCTTTAATTTGTTAACAAAATTAACCCCATCATCCTTAAATAAACTACCAAAGATACCTCCCGCATATTTACCCAAAGCAGGAACCATTGTTTGATTAAGGGTCTGTGAAAAATCCCCTTCCAGCGCCTTGGCGTTAGGGTTACGTTGAATAGTGTTAACCCCCGACACAGGAATCCCTGTTAATGTAAAAGCAGAGGCGGGATTCTGAGCAGCAAACTTTCTGAGTCCTGCGTTCGCAATGGAACCCCCTTTTAAAGTCCCTAATTTGGAAGAAGCCTGTTGAACCGGCCCTCGAGCCGAAATTCCCGCAATAACCCCTATACCTAAACCACCACGTCCAGCCGCGGAAATAGGAGGCAACATTCCCGGCTTACCTTTCAGGGCGGCTGCTTTTTTTTCGACAGTAGTTCTATATCCGGCGCTTCGGGCCTGTTCAGCTGTGACATTTCCGCTTTGAATTTGATGAGGCATTTGGGCTGGCGAAAACGACCCAACCCCCGGAATTTTTATTAGCGCAAAATTAGGAACGTACCCCTGCGCTGCAGTTATTTTTTTGGCACCTTGAGGAAGACCGCCATTGGCTCTCGCCATAGCAGGATTGAAAATAGCAGAACCTCCCCCTCTGAAATTAGGAACCACATGCTCCCCCGTATTAGCAATCATACTTCCCCGCTGACCGCCCCCAAAGGCAAAGTTAGGAATATGAACCGGTCGCGCAGCGGAACTAACTCCCCCTACCCCTCGTCGAATATCATGTAACTCCCCCGCAACACCCGGAATATACCCGCCCGCTCCGCGCCTTCCCCCTCTGGCTGGAACGATGGCCCCCGCTTTATTAGTGGTTGCTCCCGCCGCCGCTAAATTACGAACTATAGCCGCCGTAGAAACTTCTTGTTTTTTGAATGCCGTTGTAAGCTTCTGGGCTGCCCCTAGAAAAATACCCGCTTGCACCGCTGCGTTTCCCTCCGCTAACGCTATCTGTTTGGCCAAACCAGCGTCCTGAGCCATCATGGCAGTAATAGATGCCTCAATATTAGCGCGTTTTTGGGTTTCGGAGGTAATCCCTACGAGGGTCGGCAATGCTTTTGTGATATAACCAAGAGTTTTGAAAAAAGTAATACCAATCACAGCTACCGCTGCAACTAATCCGGGTCCCGCAAGTACATTACGAATACCCTTTAAGACCCCGTTAGCGATATCGGAACCCAACCCCTCCCCATCTATGACATTATTGACCGACTCAAGGATATTTTGGAAGGGACCAAGGATCGCTTTAGCAATAGGTTCAAATGTAACCTTTCCTATATTTTCCTGCAAACGTACCAACTCAGTACCTGTTTGAGAAATTAAAGCGCTTATTGACTGATTTAATTTTGCATTAGCCATAGTAGCCTGATCCGTAGCTCCCGTCGAGGTTTCTAAGGCCCTACCGTATACTTGCATATTGCTATTTAAATCTTTAACAATAGCAGACAAAATATTAGCCTGAAAAACACCAGCTACTTGTTCCCGCAAATAAGCTTTATTAGAGTCACCTAGCGTTTTATATGTTTTAGCAAATTCTTGCAAAATAGCCATGGCTGGACGAGTGGCTCCCTCAACATCTCTTACAGCAATACCATAGGACTCTAAGGCCTTGAGTGTATCAGTTCTTTGTAAACGGGTAAAAATAGTTTTCAAGGCGTTACCGATAACCGCTCCACCTCGACCGGTTTGCTGCTGCACAGCAGCGACCATGGCATTAAGCTCATTGAAATCTACCTTAGCGTCTACAGCAGCAGACCCAACACGACCTAAACCCTCCATTAAGTCCCTTGCTGAAACCGCAAACTTTGTTTCAACGGCGACAAACTTGTTTAATGCTTCTGTGGTGGTTAACGAGCTCTGTTGAAAAGCGTTTACAGTAGCTGTCAAAGAGCTCACGGCTTTCTCCGCATTAATTCCGGTTAATCGAACTAATGTCAAAGCGTCTGAAGTACGACCTAATACCTCATTTAAAGACAAGCCCTGACGAGCAAACTCTAACGCGCCTTTCGCTGCATCATCAAAAGATGTAGCGGTTTTTTTAGAAATGTTAAATAATTCGTTCGAAAACTTTGCGAACTGTTGATTAGAGGCTCCTAATATACGATTGATGTCCGTAAATTGCTTTTGGACGTTTATAGTAGTAGCGGCTAACTCTTTAAAGGCTTTTGTAATTCCGCCAATAACAGCGGTTGAAGCCCCAAACGCAATGACACGAGCATTAGAAGCGGCAAGAGCTGATTCAAACTTGTCTAAATCTCCCGTAATGCGCCCCAGCGGTTGCCGAAAGCCTTTTTCGTTAACTTTTAGATTTAACTTACTTCGCCCTGCGGTAGATTTATTGAATTTATCAACCCCTTTTTGTATGGAGGCCAAAAGCTTTCTATCGTTAATGACTGCGTCGAGTTTGATCATAGTGCACTATTCAGTAAAATATACACTTTTTTCAAATGTTTTTTCACACTAGGCCATAGATTCTATCAAGTCTTTCATATCCATTCGGCCACCCTTCTTCTTAAGCTGCTCTGTCAG